>NZ_JAVRHP010000199.1:0-2309 GCF_031846505.1 Autumnicola edwardsiae | reverse complement strand
GATTACCTTGATAAAACCATCCGTATCCATACTTATCTTCGCCCGTGCGTTTGCCTTATAGGGAAAAGAGCCCGTTTTTATACTTCTATTGGTCTTCTTCAGTTCTTCTTCCGTCAAGCCTACACCGGCGACCTCAGGCTGGGTGTACACGATATTTGGGATAAGGGAATAATTGATATGTGGCTTTTGACCTGCTATGCTTTCGGCTACAAAAACGCCTTCTTCACTGGCTTTATGGGCAAGCATTGCCCCCCGGATTACATCCCCAATGGCATACACACCCTTGACATTGGTTTCAAGGTTTTTATCTACCGTTATCTGTCCTTTCTCATTGGTTTCCACTCCTATATTTTCAAGCCCTAAACTGGCGGTGTATGGTTTTCGGCCAATGGCCATAAGACAGTAATCGCCATCTAAACTCATTTCTTCTTTATCGGAAAGATTTTCCGCTTTCAATTCTACTTTATCCTCAGTTGCCGTTGCGTTTGTCACCTTATGTTCCAAATAAAAATCAATTCCCTGTTTTCTAAGGGAACGGTGCAATTGATGTCCCAGTGCGCCGTCCATAGTGGCGATAAGGCTATCAAAATATTCTACTATGGAAACCTTTGAACCCAGGCGGGCGAATACGGAACCTATCTCAACACCGATAACGCCACCCCCAACGACCATTAAGTGCTTGGGGATTTCCTGTAGGGCAAGGGCTTCGGTGGAAGAGATGATACGCTTTTTGTCTATTTTAATATTGGGCAGTGAAGCGGGTTTGGACCCTGTGGCAATGATGATTTTATCGGTTGTTATGGTTTCCGTTTTGTCCCCGCCCTTAATCTCAATCGTGTTTTTGTCCTTGATGGTGCCGTGGCCTTGATAGACGGCAACCTTGTTCTTTTTCATCAGATAATCAACACCATTGATGATTTCCTGTACCACATCCTGAACCCTTTGGTTCATTTTCAGGATATCGACATTGGCCTCTTTAACATCAATCCCAAAATTTTCGAATTGATGCTTGAGTTTGTAATAATGCTCAGAGGCTTCCAACCAGGCTTTTGACGGGATAC
The DNA here is from genome assembly GCF_031846505.1 of Autumnicola edwardsiae. Classification (NCBI taxonomy): domain Bacteria; kingdom Pseudomonadati; phylum Bacteroidota; class Flavobacteriia; order Flavobacteriales; family Flavobacteriaceae; genus Autumnicola; species Autumnicola edwardsiae. The sequence continues at coordinate 1,248 of NZ_JAVRHP010000199.1, read as the reverse complement.
AGCCCACGTTAAGGCAGGTGCCGCCAAGCGTGTTGTACCTTTCAATAATGGCTACTTTTAATCCTAATTGGGCGCAACGGATCGCACTTACATACCCGCCCGGGCCAGATCCTATTATAGTTACATCAAATTTTTCCATATTCACATTTTTTTAAGTTAGTTACGGTGGAAAAAACCTTAAGCTTGACCATTGGGGGCTGGGATTCAGGCTTAAGGCACTCCCACCTATTATTTTTTACTACAGTTTTTACATATCCCTTTTAAAACTAGGTTCACATCGTTCACCTCATACTGGTTTGGCAAACTCTCTTCCGATATTTTATTTGGTAAACAGATTGTTTTCTTACAATTGGTACAATGAAAGTGCATATGTAAATCTGTACTGTGTTTACCTTTGGCGTTTTCATCGGAAATCGCATATTTTGCAAAAGCAGTTCCATCGTCAATTTGGTGCACCATGCTTTTTTTCTCAAAGAGCTTTATCGCCCTGTAGAAAGTGGTCTTATTGGCTGTTTTGATATTTTTATTGATAAAGACTTTTTGCATTTCATTTAAACTTACTGCATAAGTTTTCCTTTTGAGGTATTTGTAAATTTTCAACCTCATTTCAGTGGGACGTATCCCTTTTGACGATAATTTTTTTTCCGTTTTTGTCATTTTATATTCTTTCGAAAAACAGTCTAAGTCCGGATCTAATCTTTTTTATAAGCCAAAAGCCTTAACGCATTAAAAACCACCAGAAGCGTCGAACCTTCATGGATTACTACCGCCACTCCAATATTTGCCAAGCCGAATATGGTTGAAGGTATAAGCAGGGCCACAATACCAAGGCTAACCCAAAGGTTTTGCCTGATAATCGCCTTTGCCTTCCTGCTTAAACCTATGGCAAAGGGCAGGGTTTCCAACTTATCGGCCATTAGCGCAATATCCGCCGTTTCCAGGGCTACATCACTTCCCGCAGCACCCATAGCTATTCCTACAGTGCTGTTTGCCATGGCAGGGGCATCATTAACGCCATCGCCCACCATTGCCACCTTGGATTCCTTTTCTTTTAATTCTTTTATAGCATCCACTTTTTCTTCCGGTAATAAACTACCCCAGGCATCGGTCAATCCTATTTCTTCTGCTACTGCGTCTGCTACCTTCTGGTTATCACCAGTAAGCATGATCATTCGTTTAATTCCTATTTCTTTTAATTTTTTAAGGGTTCCCTTGGCGGCTTCACGAGGGGTATCCATTAATGCAATG
>NZ_JAVRHP010000198.1:0-2381 GCF_031846505.1 Autumnicola edwardsiae | reverse complement strand
ACCTTCTTACTTCAAACCTCGTACTTCGTACTTTGTTTGTAGTCTCAGGCAGACTCGAACTGCCGACCTCTACATTATCAGTGTAGCGCTCTAACCAGCTGAGCTATGAGACTGTCCTAAAACAGTTTTAAGTTTAAAGTTTTAGGTTTAAAGTCTTTCAACTTCAAACTATCCACTCTTCACTCTTCACTATTTTATAATTAAATTGACAAGCAAAAAATCAAGACCAAAAGGACTTCCTTTTGAACTTCCCTTTAACAATTGCGCATGTCTTTTATAAGTAAAAGACTTTGCTCTAGAAAGGAGGTGTTCCAGCCGCACCTTCCGGTACGGCTACCTTGTTACGACTTAGCCCCAGTTACCAGTTTTACCCTAGGCCGCTCCTTGCGGTAACGGACTTCAGGTACCCCCAGCTTCCATGGCTTGACGGGCGGTGTGTACAAGGCCCGGGAACGTATTCACCGCATCATGGCTGATATGCGATTACTAGCGATTCCAGCTTCACGGAGTCGAGTTGCAGACTCCGATCCGAACTGTGATAGGGTTTATAGATTCGCTCCTACTCGCGTAGTGGCTGCTCTCTGTCCCTACCATTGTAGCACGTGTGTGGCCCAGGACGTAAGGGCCGTGATGATTTGACGTCATCCCCACCTTCCTCACGGTTTGCACCGGCAGTCTTGCTAGAGTTCCCGGCATTACCCGCTGGCAACTAACAAAAGGGGTTGCGCTCGTTATAGGACTTAACCTGACACCTCACGGCACGAGCTGACGACAACCATGCAGCACCTTGTAATCTGCCCGAAGGAAAGTCTGTTTCCAGACCTGTCAGACTACATTTAAGCCCTGGTAAGGTTCCTCGCGTATCATCGAATTAAACCACATGCTCCACCGCTTGTGCGGGCCCCCGTCAATTCCTTTGAGTTTCATTCTTGCGAACGTACTCCCCAGGTGGGTTACTTATCACTTTCGCTTAACCACCCAGCCCTCAATTAGGCCGGACAGCTAGTAACCATCGTTTACGGCGTAGACTACCAGGGTATCTAATCCTGTTCGCTACCTACGCTTTCGTCCATCAGCGTCAATCTATTATTAGTGATCTGCCTTCGCAATCGGTATTCTATGTAATATCTATGCATTTCACCGCTACACTACATATTCTAACCACTTCATAATAATTCAAGGTCTACAGTATCAATGGCAGTTCTACAGTTAAGCTGCAGACTTTCACCACTGACTTATAAACCCGCCTACGGACCCTTTAAACCCAATGATTCCGGATAACGCTTGGATCCTCCGTATTACCGCGGCTGCTGGCACGGAGTTAGCCGATCCTTATTCTTACGGTACCGTCAAACCCCTACACGTAGGGGTGGTTCTTCCCGTATAAAAGCAGTTTACAACCCATAGGGCAGTCTTCCTGCACGCGGCATGGCTGGATCAGGCTCTCGCCCATTGTCCAATATTCCTCACTGCTGCCTCCCGTAGGAGTCTGGTCCGTGTCTCAGTACCAGTGTGGGGGATCTCCCTCTCAGGACCCCTACCTATCGATGTCTTGGTATGCCGTTACCACACCAACTAACTAATAGGACGCATACTCATCGCTTACCGTAACCTTTAATTATCTAATGATGCCACTAAATAATACCATGAGGTATTAATCCACGTTTCCATGGGCTATCCCTCAGTAAGCGGTAGATTGTATACGCGTTACGCACCCGTGCGCCGGTCGTCAGCGTCCGAAGACCTGTTACCCCTCGACTTGCATGTGTTAAGCCTGCCGCTAGCGTTCATCCTGAGCCAGGATCAAACTCTTCATCGTTGTTTCTTATATATCTTAACAACTATTAAAAGTTTCTTCACTCTAACCCCGAAAGGTTAGAACAAAATAAAGCTCAAAAGATGACTCTTCTAGTCTTAATTCTTTGCTACTCATTTTACAGGATTACTCCCATAAAACTTCTTGTCAATTCAATATGTCAATGAACTTGCCCCCTCCGCCTTTGGCACCTCCCCCGAAGGGTGAGGATAACCTCGTGCTCAAAAGAGCTTCTCGTTGTTGAAATCCAGGGAGTCGAACCCTTATCTTTTGCCCCGTCTGGCAATCTCTTTTTCAGTACTTTTAATGAACTTTGCTTATTCTCAAAGCGGGTGCAAATATACAACTCTTTTTCTTTAACCTCCAAACTTTATTTTAAAGTTTTTTTGAAAAATTTTAAGCTGCTGCAGGCTTTACTTTTTATAAGAACTGCGCTTTTTCGTTTGCCTCAAAAGCGGCTGCAAATATACAACGCTTTTTTCTTTCCCGGCAAACTTTTTTGAAGAAAAATTTTATTCTTTTTCCTTCCTGTTTTCCTTACTCCAGTACCTACTCTCAATGAACT
>NZ_JAVRHP010000197.1:0-2516 GCF_031846505.1 Autumnicola edwardsiae | reverse complement strand
TCTCTCGGGATATCTAAACAAGCTTACTATCAGAAAATTAAAGCAGATAAAATTCAAGAAAAATCAAACCAAACGGTATTAGAAATGATCGCTGAAATTCGAAAATAAAGACGGAAAACAGGAACCGTAAAGCTATACGAAGAAATCGCTCCTAAACTCAAACAAAGAGGTATCGAAATGGGTCGTAACAAGCTCAATTCCCTATTCCGTTTTAACGGAATGCTCATAAAGAAAACTAAACGCTTCCACATCACAACAGACTCTAAACATGGATTTTACAAGTCTCCTAACAGAATTAAAGAATTGGAAATAACTCATGCCGAACAGGTGTTTGTTGCCGATATAACCTACATCAAAACGGATTCTGGACACACCTATTTGGCTTTAGTAACCGATCTTTATTCCAAGAAAATTATGGGCTGGAGTTACTCCGACAAAATGCCTGCAGAAATCGTGATCCACGCACTAAAAATGGCTAAAAGAAACGCTATTCATCACGAAAAAGAAATTATTCACCATTCAGACAGGGGGATCCAATATTGCTGTTCTGCTTTCTCTGAATATGCCGAAAAAAAAAGGATTCATTTTAAGCACTACCCAACAATATGACCCTTATGAAAACACTGTCGCTGAACGTGTTAATGGAATTTTAAAGGGGGGGGGAATTTGGTCTAAAACAATCCATCAAAAACAAAGAAACTGCCTTTAAAATGATTGCTCAAGCCGTAAGAATTTACAATGAAAAAAGACTGCATTGGTCACTTCAATTCAAAACTCCAGAAGAAGTTCATTGCAGTTAAAATGAAACGAAATACCTTTCTTATAAAAGAAAAACCGCATGATGTTGTCGAAAAAACTACGCAGAGGGCGGGAAATAAAATGTGGGAAAATTAAGCCCAGAAAAGCTAGGAAATTTTTCCAAATTTTATTCTCGCAAAAACAAAAAAATAACTGCTTTTGAATTAATAATTAACCTAAAAAAAGGTCAACCTATTTTGGCACATGACAAATTTTTAAATTCCATTTCATCTTGACTACATTAGATCATTTCTATATATAAAATCCTTTGTAAAATTTTACAAAGGATTTTATACATAAATGAAATATTTTATTTTTAAAAAATTAAGGGGTCAAAACCACTTTCACACAACCATCTTCTTTATTTCTAAATTTCTTGTAAGCTTCCGGAGCTTCACTTAATTTCATTCTGTGTGTGATAATAAAAGATGGATCTATTTTTCCTTCTTCTACTTTTTTAAGTAGAGGATCTAAATAATGTTGCATATGTGTTTGTCCCATTTTTAAATTAAGGGATTTATTCATTGCTATTCCCATTGGTAGACCATCAACCTCTCCTACATAAACGCCGGGTATAGAAACATTTCCTCCTTTTTTACAGGATTTAAATATTTGAGCCAACGCATTTGGCTGTGCTTTATCAAGATCTTTATTAAAGCCTTCCGTACCGTGAGCTTCTGCACCAACCGCATCAATACAGCAATCAGGGCCCTTGCCACCTGTCATTTCCATCAGTTTGGCATATACTTCATCTGCATCTACAGTTCTAATAACTTCAGCCTTACTATGTTTTTCAGCCATATCTAGACGTTCTTTAATCACGTCTATAGCAATTACACGTTTTGCTCCTAGCATCCAAGCACTTTGTATTGCAAATTGGCCTACTGGTCCACAACCCCATATTGCAACCGTGTCACCTTGTTTAATATCTGCATTTTCTGCACCCATATAACCGGTTGGGAAAATATCAGAGAGAAATAAACTTTGTTCGTCACTTAAAGAATCCGGAACTTTAATTGGTCCAAAATCTGCATAAGGAATTCTTACATACTCAGCCTGTCCTCCAGAAAATCCTCCCAACATATGCGAAAATCCAAATAGCCCGGAAATGGAGTGTCCTAAATTTTCTCTACAAAGTTCTTCATTCGGGTTAGAATTGTCACAAAGAGAATATTTGTGATCATCACAATAATCACAATTTCCGCAGGCAATCGTAAACGGAACTACAACACGATCTCCTTTTTTTAATTTTTTGACATCTTTTCCTAATTCTACAACCTCTCCCATAAACTCGTGACCAAGGATGTCACCATCCTTCATGGTAGGCATTAGATCGCCATAAATATGGAGATCGGATCCACAAATTGCGGTAGAAGTCACTTTAATGATAACATCTCTTGGATCTTCAATTTTTGGATCGGGGACATTATCAATTCTAACGTCTTCCTTTCCGTGATAACATAATGCTTTCATAATGATTTATTTAATTGGTTTCTAATTGAGTAATTTATTTAAGATACTAAATGTAACATTTGCAATGAAAGAACTATTTAAGTTTAACAAGTTTTATGAATATTGTAAAAACTATATACTACATACATAATATAATTAAGAAAATAGTCTGCAATACAGTTAAGTGTTTTCCGTATAAAGCACTTTATACCTACCCACATTCTTTAATTTTATCATCTTAATAAAGTTTTATGAGGAGAGGTTTT
>NZ_JAVRHP010000196.1:0-2538 GCF_031846505.1 Autumnicola edwardsiae | reverse complement strand
ATCCCGAAGGTGGAGGACAGGTTGGAGACAAGGGTTATCTGGAAGCAGCAAACGGAGATGTTATATACATTACCGATACCAAAAAAGAGAACAACCAGATTATTCATTTTTCTAAATCGCTTCCCAAAGATCCGGAAGCCACCTTTAGAGCCGTCGTAGATGGAGCCCAGCGGGCGAGGACAGCTGCAAATCATACCGCGACACATTTACTGCACCAGGCTTTACGAAAAATTCTTGGGGAGCATGTGGAGCAAAAGGGTTCTATGGTGCATAGCGGATATTTGAGGTTTGATTTTTCCCATTTCAGCAAAGTTTCCAAAGAACAGCTGGAGGAAGTTGAAGCTTTTGTAAATGCAAGAATCAGGGAAAATCATGAACTTAATGAGCAGCGGAATATGGCTTACCAGGATGCACTGGACCAGGGGGCGATCGCGCTTTTTGGAGAGAAATACGGGGATTCGGTAAGGGCGATTCGGTTTGGGGAATCCATAGAACTTTGCGGTGGAACCCATGTAAGTAATACTTCAGACATCTGGTACTTTAAAATTGTAAGTGAAGGCGCGATAGCTTCAGGAATACGAAGGATTGAAGCAATTACCGGAGATGCGGTAAAAGATTATTTTGCTGAACAGGATAAAACGATGGATGAGGTGAAATCTCTTCTGAAGAATTCAAAAGACCCTGTAAAATCCATTAATAGCCTGCAGGAAGAAAATTCAGAATTAAAGAAACAGGTGGAGAGCCTGTTGAAGGATAAGGCCAAATCTTTAAAATCTGATCTTAAAAATGAAATTACAGCGGTAAACGGTATAAATTTCCTGGCAAAACTCATAGATCTTGACGCCGGCGGAATAAAAGACCTTGCTTTTCAATTGGATAACGAAATGGAGAATCTTTTTCTTGTCTTTGGAACAGAGCAGAATGGAAAAGCCCTGCTTTCCTGTTATATTTCTAAAAACCTCGTGTCAGAAAAAGATCTGAATGCCGGCACTATCATCCGTGAACTTGGAAAATATATCCAGGGAGGCGGTGGCGGACAACCGTTTTTCGCGACTGCAGGAGGTAAAAATCCTGCGGGATTAAACGATGCTTTGCAGAAGGCGAAAGAGTATATAAAATAACGTATTTTAAATACTGATGGAGAGGAGCGATATGGAGTTTAGGACCAAAATACCAATAGCCGATCATAAACCTAAGATAGACTATAATTCTAAGATTTTTATGCTGGGTTCCTGCTTTGTAGATAATATTGGCGGGAAACTGGATTACTACAAATTTCAGAATTACCGGAACCCTTTCGGGATTCTGTTTCATCCTGCTGCTATAGAAAATTTTCTGGAGCGTGTGGTTTTGGGCTACAAATATAAGGATGAAGACGTGTTTTTTCACGAAGGAAGATGGCACTGCTTTGAAGCTCACAGCGATTTAAGCAATTCCAATAAGAAAAATTTGTTACGAGATCTGAATTCGGGAGTAAGAAAATCTGGAAAATTTCTGAGATCTGCCACCCATGTGGTAATCACCCTGGGAACGGCCTGGGGTTACAGACATGTGGAGCAGGATGCGACCGTGGCCAACTGCCATAAAATTCCGCAGAAGGAGTTTCAGAAAGAACTGATGATGGTGGATGATATACGCCAGAGTTTGCTGAAGATTCTTTCTTATCTGCACATGATTAATCCTAAGGTTTCTGTAGTTTTTAATATTTCTCCCGTTAGGCACACCCGTGATGGTTTTACTCAAAACCAGTGGAGCAAATCAAACCTAATGGCGGCCCTGCAACAGTGCCTTTCAGAATTTCGGCAAAATGAGGAATGGAAGAAAACACTTTCCTATTTTCCGTCTTACGAAATTATGATGGATGAGCTAAGGGATTATAGGTTCTATGCAGGCGATATGATTCATCCCAACGGGACGGCTCTGGATTATATCTGGAGTAGGTTTGAGGAGGTGTGGATTGCAAAGAATACGGAGGTCACAAAAAAGGAAATAGAAAAGATCCAGAGGGCATTAAATCACCGTCCCTTCAACAGTAAATCCAAAGAGCATCAAAAGTTTAAGGTTCAACTTCAGGAAAAGATCGATAAACTGGAGGCTGAATTTTCGCATATTACATTTGGCCGCTCAAAATAAGATAAAATTGGTTTTTTTGGTAACGTTAAAATAATTCCTGCCTAACCCGATGATCTTAAAATATTTGTACATTTAAATTACAGGTTCTGATGCTTAACTTGTTGTTTATCAGGATGTGAATCCTTATTTAACAAGAACATTAAGAATTTGTGATCTAAAATTTGTTGGGGTAGATTTTAGAATTTTAAAACTGATGGACGGGTGGGGCCGTCCATTGGTGTTTTTAAAAATTAATTTTTTCTTCCTTAGGCCTTTAAAAACAATACGTCATGTTAAGGCGGCTGCTCCAATTCTAAAATTTTGTAACTTGCCTTAAAGCTTTGCTATGAAGAAAATACTGCTTGGGGCACTGGTTGTGATCCTGATTTTTTTTGGATACCGATATTTTGAAAATCAGAGAATTGA
>NZ_JAVRHP010000195.1:0-2540 GCF_031846505.1 Autumnicola edwardsiae | reverse complement strand
GCCAGAACTATTCCTGTAAAGTAAATACTCATAAGGACAATTCCGTAAAAGAAGAAAAAATAATTTACAGACCAGAAAACGATATCTCCCCAGGAAATGTTAAACAGATCATTCTGCATAGACCCCAGTATTTGAGTATTGCTGAAGATAAAATTCCTGAACCTTTTCTTTGTAACCGCTATTCCACAGGATCTCAGCCGCTTTTAGTTTAATTTCATCATTGGAGGTTCTTAACAGATCCATATAAAAATTCAAATCAATTTCCGAATTCTCAAAAATGTAGTCTATTAACTGCCTTTGCTGACTCACTACCGGAATTCTGTGAAAAAAGTTTTTAATCTCTTCAATCTTTGTTGTCACTTTAAAACTGTTGAGACAATATATAGCTGCTTCCCTTACTTCATAGTTGGAATGATCCAGGTGCGACAAAATATAATCAATTTCACTTTCGAGCCCATATTTCCTGATAATACGCATAATTAACTGCTTCGCAAATGTCCTGTCAGATCCATATATCTTCCTTAAGGCCTCAACTTGTGGTTCTTTGTAGAGGTCGTATAACTTTTCAACAATCTTTATCTGTTGCCATAAAGTAACTTTTTGTCTTAAATAAGGTATAAACCGCAGACTTTCCCATCCTAAAAAAACAACCAATGCAATTTGTGCCTCACGACGAACATAAAGATTTTTATGGTTCCTTAACGGAATGATTTCCTGCAGATATTGCGTTTGGTTCATCTCATATATCTCCCTTATACCACAGGCTTTATTATACCATCCATAAGTTCTCACCTTAGAAATGGATGCACGATAAGGAGGAATCTGGCTGTAGAGTTTTTTAAGCTTGTGATGATTTTTGCCCAATATCGACCTTTGGGTTCTAATCATTAATGTGATAAGATACTGCACATTCATCATACGGGATTCCCTGATCCCGATTTTCCTCATGAGCCGCTGAATTTCAACAAGGGAAACAGGGTTCTCTTTATCTGGATATAGATAATTGCTCACTACTTCTGCAAAGGTGTTTTCTATTAAGCGCAATTTTCGAGACCTCCTTCTTCTGTAAATCATGATAAAACTAATACTGATCCAAAGAAGAATCAGTATTAAAAGGCCTACCTTGAGAACTAGAATGAGCACTGCTATATCCATTAATAAGATTTTATTAATCTCTCAATCTCATCCAAATCAAAAGGAATTTCAAAGAATCCGGCTATACCTTCTAAAGCCATAGTTTCTTCTTTTATTTTGTCCTGTCCCATATTGGAAACAATGAGTAAATGCTGGTGTAGAATAATCTCCTGAACCTGAGAAACAAATTCCAGAGGAGCGATGCCATCAAACAGAATATCAGAAATAATAACATCAAAATTGGTGTTCTGATCTTCAATATCCAAATGTCCTAAAGAAGAAATTGCTTTACAACGAAAGAAATTTGAAGTTGCAAGGCGTTCAAGGATCTTTAAAATAATAATGTCTTCCTGTATTACCAGGGCTTGTTTAGGTTTCAATAGGGCAACACTTTGGAGCATTGAAATATACTACTATTTCTAAACATCTGATAGCCTATACGCAAAAGTCTGGAAAGCTACCTAAATCTCTTCTCTTAATTAGCGTTAGGATTAAGAAAACTTTTTTATGAATAAAATCCTTTTTGGAAAGCTAAACTGTATCTTAAACTGTGAATTTTAGAACTCACTTAATAACAAAAAAAATGACAGATGTCAGGAATATTATTGTGATTGGCGCATCTGCCGGTGGGATTCCCGCTGTAAAAACAATTATTTCAGGATTATCGCATCAAATGGAAATAGTTGTAATAGTTGTAATACACGTATCGCGAAAATCCAACAGCGCCAGGATTGCAAATGCATTTCAGAAAGAAACTACATTGATCTGTAAAGAGGCTTCCAATCAAATGTTACTCGAAAGAGGAAATCTTTACGTAGCACCACCGGAATACCAGTTAATGCTAAAGGATCATTTTTTACACCTAAATCCAGGTCCTCATGAGAATAAATACCGGCCATCGATTGATGTTTTGTTTCGATCGGCAGCCGTAAAATACGGCCATAGGGCTATAGGCATTGTGCTTACCGGCCTCTTTGACGACGGAACCTCCGGAATGTCTGCCATAAAGCGAAGCGGAGGAATTTGTATAGTCCAAAATCCTGCAGAGGCGGAACATCCTGATATGCCGCAAAGCGTGTTAAACAAAATAGCTGTGGACTATAAAGCAAATCTTCAGGAGATACCATTAATTATAACTGAAATTTTGAAAAAACCCCTGCCTCCTGAAAAACCTGTTCCGAGGGAATTACAGATAGAAGCAGAAATAACAGAGAAAATGATGAGCAATATAGACCAAATGAAAGAGATTGGAAATCATAGTGATTTTGTCTGTCCTGATTGTGGTGGCGGATAATGGACTATAAAAAATGATCCTATGAACCGCTACAGGTGCCACACAGGGCACGTTTACACTGAAAATTTACTGCACAACCTCCAGGAACAAAAGATTGAAGAATCTATCTGGG
>NZ_JAVRHP010000194.1:0-2565 GCF_031846505.1 Autumnicola edwardsiae | reverse complement strand
TAAACGTGAAAAATAGAAATTTCGGAAATGATGAGGAACAAAAAAGAAGTAATTAAAGAAATTGGCTTTCTTCGCAAAAATTATAAAAGATAACAAGCTCAATAAGGGGATCTGTTGCTTAAATCAAGTACCTGGAATGGTCTTCAACTTCTCTTTTCGATGCTAAGTAAACACAATCCTGGTTTCCTTTGGCTCAAAATCAGAACCCACAAAACTGTAAAAATTTTTTGTAGAGACTAATTCCGGAAATGAATGGACGTTTAAAAGCGTCCATTCATTATTTTTTTCAGCAGTTAACAGCTAGAGTTTTAGTTTTTCTACACCAATAATATTTATAAGAGATGAAAGTCCGTCAGGATTAGGAATTGTTATTAATTCAAAATTACCTGTAGAAGGTGTGTACTTGATAAGATTAGTAGTATTATTTGCTCCCATAAGGGCTGCAAACGTTCCCTGCTCCTTATTATAAAAAGTTTTATGAGCAAAATTTAAAGCTGATATTCGCGGAACTCCGGCCACCTCATTAATCGTTTCTGTTTGTAGATTGTAAACTACCGGTCTCACTTCTGCCATAAAATTTGAATTGGCTACCGTTGAAAAGCCGAATAATTGATTTGGATCTCCGCCGTTACCAATATTTAAAATATTGGTTTCAGCACCCGTTAAAGGAAGAACCTCAATCGAATTCTGGTTCAGGTTTATTTCCAGTAAATCAGCATTTATTACCCTTTCCGTTTTAGAGGCTACCACATATAATTTCTGCCCGACCAGGCTCGTGGAAAATATATTTTCATAACCTTCAGGATTCAGGTCGATATCCTGCGAAGTTATCTGGAAATTTTCCGGATTTATACGTACTACTTTAACCGGTTTCTGGTGATTACTCTGTTCTATATTTTCCCTGGTAATCCCTATCAGGTTCTGATTATCCTTATCCCAGTCTAAAGATATCAAAGCTGTATTTTCACCAAATTCCTCCGGAAAATCAATTATGGTAGACGTCGTTTCACCGCTTTGCTTATCCCATACGTACAAAATGCCCCTTGGAGGATCAAAACGATGTTCATAGATAAAAGTTTCGGAAGCTGAGGAAGTCACCGAGTTGAACAAGGTATTAAACTCGATTCCGGGAATTTTGCCCGTCTGGACCACCTTTCCGGTTTTATCACCAATTGCAAATAAAGTTCCGTCGTTTCTTAAAGCAATGTAATTAAAAATATCCTCAGCCTGTACGGGAGTTTCAGAACCACCTGTTTCAGATGGAGCTTCATCTTCAGAACATGAGAAAAGGGAGACGATTAAAGCCAGCAATAGCACCGGTCTAAGTGTTTTTAAAAGCATAATATTTTAATTGAGGGCGTAAAAATAACTAATTCTCAATTATTTCATAACAAAACGTTAAAAAAAGGAGTGGAAAATTCCATTTGATCCAGGTAAAATACAGTAATCACATATAAAAGGAGAGAAATAATATTTGCCAAATTAAAAATTTTGGCAGATTTACAGCCTCTGATTTTTAATAGTTTCTCCAGAATTGTCATTTTTGGATACCAACAAGTTTGAGCAAAGAAAAACGGAATGGAAAATCTTCTCATTTTCGACCTGGACAACACCATTTACGAGTCGGCGACGATAAATAAGACAATTATAAAGAAAATGCTCTCCGATTTTGAAGAAGTTGCCACTTTTTACTTCGGAAAAGATACTGCACACCAAATTATAGCAGCATTAAAACAGGATTCCTTTGATGTGGCTCTTAAAAAATTCAACATTGAAGAAAAAATCAGGCAGGAATTTGCAGAAAAGTTCAGAAAAAGGAATCTTCAGATGGAAATAAAGCCTTTTTCTGATTTTGAGGTGGTAAAAACCCTGAAGGAGAAGAAAATACTTGTTTCTGAAGGTTTTAAAGAACTGCAGGAGGCCAAAATAAGGAGCCTAAACCTGGAAAACCTGTTTTCTGAAACTTATATTAGCAATACGCTCTTCCAAAGCCGACCTTCAAAAAAGCACATTTTCGACCTTATATTAAAACGTAGGCAAATTACCCCACAGCACGTTTTTGTGATTGGCGATAAATCAGAATCTGAACTAAAAGCCGGACGGGAATTGGGCATGCGCACGGTACAGGTAAAGAAATTAAACCAGGAAAATTCAATTTATGCTGAATTTGTAATTTCCGATTTTCGGGAACTTCTTAATATGCTGAAATCCTGAAACGTTCAAATATCTTTTTACGACATCCGGAAGAAATAACATTGCATTACCTTTCCAATTTCAAAATTACCACAGATATTTGCATCTTTTTAAGTTGAGCATGGAAACCAAAAGGAAGCAGCGCATAGCACTGAGTATTTATTTTTTTTTCGCAGGCGTTTGTTTTTCAACCTGGGCTTCCCGTATTCCCACAATTAAATCCTCTTTTAACCTCAACGAAGCCGAACTTGGTAACCTGTTGCTCACCATGCCGGTAAGCTCCCTCATTGGATTGCCAATTTCGGGCTGGCTGGTATCCCGCTTTAACAGCCGCCCTCCTTTGCTGGCTTCTATTTTGTTTTTTTCGGTTGC
>NZ_JAVRHP010000193.1:0-2581 GCF_031846505.1 Autumnicola edwardsiae | reverse complement strand
CGCCGCATTCCACGTACTTGGGATGATCTTCTTTTCTGAAAATAGCTCCCAATTCACTTTTTGTAACTTTAAAATCCACGAGGGCGCAAATTTGCACAATATCGTCATCACGAAATTTGTGAGCTACCCTTAATTTTTTAAAAATGTCATTATTTGTTAGTCCCATGCTGCAAATTTAATTTATTCTTTTCCGAAATGGGGAAATATTGTTCTGGTTTTTAAATTTCAAATTAAATTTCACGATTTAGGAGTTTCATTTTAAAGAGCAACCTTAAAAATGCCAGTTATTGACCTTTTGAAGTACGAGGTGAGAAGTTAGAAGTACGAAAATTCCTTTTTCTCTTTTCTTTATCTGAGGATTGCCTTGAAAATGGCAGTTATCTACATTTTAAATACGAGGTGAGAAGTGGGAAGTACGAAAATTTTCTCTCTTTCTTTCCTCTCTCATCTTTTAAAGTAATGCCTCAAAAACGACAATTATCGACTTATAGAAAGCTTCAACATCGATTAACGATATATTATCTGCCTAAATGACAGGTATAATTGAGCTAAATGCGACACAATGGCTTGTTTTTAGGTTTGGAATCTGAATTGCTAATAAATCTATGAAAAATTAAAAGTACAACCTTAAAAAATAAAAATCATGAGTTTAATTAAAACAAACGATGCCAACTGGCTGCCATCAGTTTTTGACGATATGTTTAAAACTGATTGGTTAGGAGGAACTACTAACGTAAACAGTATTGGAACCAGCATTCCTGCAGTGAACATCGGGGAAGATGAAGATGGTTTTGCTGTATCTGTAGCCGCTCCCGGAAAGAAGAAGGAAGATTTCAATATCGAATTAGATAATGATGTTCTTACTATTTCTTCTGAAGAGAAGAAGGAAAAAGAATCTTCTGAAAAACAAGGAAGATATACCCGAAGAGAGTTTAGTTACAGCACTTTTAAAAGAGCTTTTAGTTTACCGGAATCTGTAGATAGCGGTAAGATTTCTGCCTCTTACAATGATGGGGTTCTTGAAATTGCTCTTCCTAAACGTGAGGAAGCTAAGGTACAGGCCAAGCGTTTAATCGAAATTTCTTAAGATTTGTTGGTCTTGAATTACTGAAAAAAAGCACCTAATCGGGTGCTTTTTTTATTTTTCAAACCTGCCCTGTTCCGAAAATGATACTAAGTACTTGTTGAATTTACTGATTGAAAAGCAGTATCCACCTATTTCCGGCACTTTGGATTTCGTAAGTTTTTCCTCCCTGAATTGTGGTTACCGTGTTATTAGTAGAAATGTCGAGCAGGTTATCACTTCCCAGGAAGATCAGGTTTTTAACTCCTGTTCCCGGCCACCCGGATAGCACGATCTTTCTCCCTTTATTTTCTGAAGCTCTTGGAATTACGATTCCCGATACCTGATTATTTATTCTTAGGGTGCCGGCTTCTTCGCCAATTACGTAATCTCCCGTAGTACTTTCAGTGGAAATATAATTGGAAAAATTTGAATGTTTCCAGCTTACTACACCACTTTTGTCTGTAACCAAGACCTGATTTTCCAGTCCTCTGCTATCGGGTAACGAGTAGTCTGTTTCGGGAGTGGCGCCAATTCCCACTCTCCCTGCAAAATAACCGGCAAAAACATTTGCATTGCGGTCACCATAAGCTACGCTATAAATTCCGTAGATGTTTCCTACTCCCTGAGTACTTCCAACTTCATTGTAAATTCCGTAATTGTTGCTTCTTGCTCCAAAGGTGCGACCAATCCGGTTGTAAATTCCGTAGATGTCGTTGGTGCCAGAATTTTGGTAGGTTTCATTAAAGATTCCGTAGTGAATTCCTGTACCGCTTCCACCTACATTAGATTTTATTCCGTATTTAATGCCATTGGTAGAGCTTCTGTTGTCACTTACAATACCGTAGGTCGCAAGGTTATCTGTGGCCGAATTATTATTATCGATCTCCAGAGGTTTCTTGATGTTCAAATCTTTTCCGGAGGGAATGGCGATCTGTAGTTTAGAGGAAATCTGGCTGGTACCAATCCCAATATTTCCTTCACGGAAAACGGCATCTGTAATATTGCCAGCGCTGGTAGTGGTACCGGTTTTATAAAAGTCTGATGACATAGAGCCTGTACTACCGGCCAATGTTTTCCAGCTGCCGGAATCGACGTTCCAGTAATAAAATCCAGACGGAAAGCCGGGAATATTCTTATTCAGAAAAACCAACAATCCGTTTTGATCGTGTCCCGGATTGGTAGCCGGAAATCTTTCGATCCTGGGAATAAGGATGCCATCTATGGGATTTGGACTTGCATTATTTGAAGCAACAATATCTAATTGTGCTTTTGGTGTGGTGGTACCAATTCCCACCTGGGCAAACAGCAAACAAGGGAAAATAATTAACAACAGTAAAAAAGAAGTCTTCATAAAGTGATGGATTTAGCATACACTTCAGTTAAGTTTAGGGAAAGGGCAGATCAAGATAAATTAATAATTTAATATTCAGCGCTTTACTTAAAAATAAATTTTAATCCTTGTCTTTTACCTTTTCCTGTAACATTTTAATTTCGTCCCGAAGACGGGCAGCTTCC
>NZ_JAVRHP010000192.1:0-2596 GCF_031846505.1 Autumnicola edwardsiae | reverse complement strand
CATTAATGGCTATCTTATATACTTTCTTACCCTCGACGTTTGTCTTAACCCATGCCTCTTCTGCAGTTGCGCCTTCAAAGTCCTTCATAACAGCTACTTTTACAGCTTGCGGCAACGCCATTACTTCTATCTTCTGATAATTGTCATTTTGCTGCTCCTGCTCAATTCCCACCGTATCTTCCGCTTCCATAGTCTGGGCCTGTACATTATTTGCCGAAATTAAAAATGCTGCGGCCGCAATTAAACTTAATCCTAGCTTTTTCATAATTCTAGACTTTTTATTTGTTATTATACTAGTTGTAGTGTAAAAATTATACCACATTTAAGCCATATACCTCAATTAGTTGAAATCCAGTACTTTAAAAAAAATCTTCCAACTTGATTTGCTGTAAAACGTAGAACCGCCTGAGGATTAACAAAACATTATGTAGAAAAAGCTACACATCCATGAGCTCCTGCAAATAAAAAGAGGCTCTTTTGAAGCCTCTTTCTAATCCGAAAATCTAAATAATTTAACAAATTTCTTGTTCAAATTAATTAAATCAATTTATCTATCTAACCTAATAAGGAGAATGAAAAGATTATACCATCTGCGATGCTTAGCCACCTTTTCTTTAAATCCCTTGTTATAAGGGACATTTCAATTTTGAAAGCAGTGGTGCTGGGATAAACGTACTGTAGAACTGTGGCTCTCGTTCCCCATATATGTGGAAAATATTCCCGCTTTTTTTATTTTAGAGGATTTTTCCTGTACGCCTTTTTTTCAGAATTAATCTTCTTTTTCTTTAAACGCTTCATTTTTGAAGCTTTTGAAGGTCTGGTCTTTTTTCTAATCTTCGGTTTTTTCAACGCATTTTTAAGGATAATTAGAAAACGCTGGGAAACCAATTCTTTATTTTTATGTTGACTCCGGGATTCATCACTCTGCAGAATCAAAATATTCTCTTTTGTAAGACGCGATTTCAGCTTCTTTAATACTCTGATTTTTTCCTCTTCTGAAATTCCAGATGACTCCCAAACATCAAACTGAAGTTCTACCTTAGACGCAGTTTTGTTCACGTGCTGCCCTCCCGGACCAGAACTTTTTACTGCTTTAAAATTCAACTCTTTTAGTAACTGCTCCTGGTCCACTAAATTTAATTTACCTGGTGTGACTTTTTAAGCAAATCTGCAACACTCTTTACAGGATTAAATGTAGAAACGGGAACCTCAACAAAAACGGTATTCCATTTTGCCATGGCGCCATTCCACAAACCGGGACGCTCCAGGGCTTTTAAAGGCTTTCCATCTTTGGTCTTGTCTGCAATAAAACTGGTTTTGGGATCTACATATTGATTGAGATCAAAAGCTTCTCCTTTATAATTTTTTAATCCGCATACGATGTCTACCGGATTAAAATGTGTGGCTTCCTGTGCTGTTTTCACTTGCTCTGGATTATCCTGGTCTATTTGTGCACCTTCAATGATCTGCAATGAAATTTCCCCATTTTCGTCCCTTACAAGAAAAGGGCCTCCTCCGGGTTCACCTTCGTTTTTAACCATGCCGCCAACCCGAAGCGGACGGTTAATTTTTTCCTTCAGGTACTGAATTTTTTCTTCGGAAGAAAGATTATTAAATTTTCCTTCGAGACTTCGGAAAAGTTCATTTTGAAGAAATTCTGAAATTTCTGTAATTTCATTTTCTGAAAGATTTCCGGAATCCAGTTTTTTAAGGAAGCTGAAGCATTTTTCCTGAAGTTTCAGCAATTTCCCCCCAAGCATTTTCTTGTAATGAACTACTTCAGAAATATTATCTTCAGTCACCACATTGTCAATATTCTTAAGAAAAGCAAGATCTGCCTGTTGCTTATTGAGATTGTCTATAAGGGCGCCGTGACCTCCGGGACGAAAGAATAATTCATCTTCCTCTGTACGGAAGGGCTCATTTTTATCATCTACAGCTATGGTATCGGTCTTTGGATCCTGGAAAGAATAAGAAACTTCAAATGTTACTCCTGTTTTTTCTTCAGCTCTCTCCCTTATATTTTCAAATTCCCTCTTGAACTTATCCTGATGATCTTCAGAAATAGTAAAATGAATTTTGGCAATTCCGTTAACAGCAATATACTCAGCTGCCTCGATTAAATGCTCCTCAAAAGCTGTTCTAAGCCCTGATTTATATTTATGAAAAGGAACCAGGCCTTTTGGATAATTGCTCAAATCCAGACCTTCCTCAAAGAGCATATTCTTTACAATAGCAAGATATTGTTCATCATTAGAAAGCTCGTCAAAATTTTGGGTGTTTCTTCGTGCATAATCCAGGGCAAGGCTGTAAAACGGAAGCTCGTCTATTTTTTCAAAAAACATTTGAAGGTTCTCACTGTCCTTTCTGTCCAGATAAGCACGTAAACCTTCTTTTCCCGGATCGAATTCGTCTACAAAATTGTGCAAGGCCTTAAACATTCTTGTAGCAGCTCCCGAGGCCGGTACAAATTTTATCACGTCCAGTTCTCCCTTTTTAGAGTCATACAGAGAAATAAATTCCTGTTTTTCTTCTTCAGAAAAGGCAAAGATCCCTTTCCCGGCAGTTGCGGCTTCGCTAATATCTACATTAACAT
>NZ_JAVRHP010000191.1:0-2615 GCF_031846505.1 Autumnicola edwardsiae | reverse complement strand
AAACTCCAAACTCCAAACTCCAAACTCCAAACTCCAAACTCCAAACTCCAAACTCCGAACTAATACAAAGACTTTACCTTCTTTAATTTCTTCTTCCAGACTTCAAGCTGTGCTTTATGGTCGTTAATGTTTTTATGGACATCCTGAACCAGCGGGTTATCCTCATCTACATTAGAAAAGAACTGAAGGTTATTCTCAAGCTGCCTGATTTCAGCAGTGGTTTCTTCAATTTTCTTTGTTAAGAAATAATGTTCGTTCCTGATTTTTTTCTCGTCATCAGCATCATTTAGTGCCTGGATCTTGTTCTCGTACTTCATCATTTCAGCTTTAGTACGATTAACATCCAGTTTTCCGAATAACTGATCCAGAACTTTATTAAATTTTCCTTCTATAAAACGCTTGCTGTAAGGAACTCTACCAACATTCTTCCATGCGCCTATCTGCTCCTTTATTTTCGCAAGATCATCTTCTTTCTTACCAGAGAGTTCCAGTGCTTTCAATTTGTCCAGTATTTCCTTTTTCTGTTCAAAAGCTTCAGATTCTTCTTTATTCTCTTCATTTTTACTGGCGTGTAATCTGTCAAAATAGTGGTTGCACGCAGCTTTAAACTGCTTCCAGACCTTATCGCTGTCTTTTCTGGGAACATGACCTATTTTCTTCCAGTCGGCCTGGATCTTCTTCATTAGCGGGGTGACGGTTTTAAAGTCGTCACTATCTTTATTGTCATCAGCAATTTTTATAAGCTCGCGCTTTTTCTCAAGATTATCGTATTGTTGCTTTTTAAGGTCTTTGTAAAAGTGGTTCTTGTTACGGTTAAACCTGCGTACACGCTGCTTAAACTGGCTCCAGGTTTCTTCATTTTTAGCTCTTGGAACCTTTCCGGCTTTGAAAAATTCTTCCCTCAGGGCTTCGATTTCCTTAATTTTCTGCTGCCATTTATTGTGGCTGTTGTAATCCTCTTCCGCAATTTCTTTGATCTTATTAATGATCTCCTGCTTCTTTTCCCAGTTCTTTTCAAAAACCTGGTCGAGATTGTTAAAATATTGCTGCCGTTTATCGTGAATTTTCTTGGTGGCGTTGCTAAACCTTTCCCAAATATCTTCCCGGTACTCCTTTCCAACCGGTCCCAGCTCTTCTTTCCACATTTTGTGGAGCATTTGCAATTCACGAAAGGCGCGGTTAACATCATCTTCTTCCGCCAATTCTTCTGCGCGATCTATAACCTTAAGTTTTTGTTCCAGGTTGTGCTTAAAATCCAGGTCGCGAAATTCCCTGTTTAGGTGAAGAAAATCATAAAAATTTTCTACATGGTGATGGTACGTGTTCCAAACATTGTTGTACCTGTCCCGCGGGATCGCACCGGCAACTCTCCATCTATCCTGTAGATCCTTAAAATGTTTATAAGTGGTATTTATATTTTCTTCAACATCAATAAGCCCCTTAAGCTCCTCAATAATTTCAAGGCGCTTGTTCAGGTTCTGGTTAAGGTCTTGCTTAAGCTGCTTATAGTAGCGGTTTCTTTTCTCTTTATAATCAAAATAAAGATCGTTGAACCGTTTTTTAAGTGGGGTAGAGTAGTGGAAGTCGATAATGTTTCCGCCATCAGCAAGAAATTCTTCCTTTTTCTCTTCCAGCTCTTCATCAAACTTTGCGTTAAATTCTGCTCTTATCTCGGTAACGTGCTCTTTTATTGCCTGCACTTTTTCCTTTTTCAGTAAAGTCTCCAGCTCGTCTGCAAGCTGCTCTTTACTCATGGAATGGTAGTCTTTTTTCTCAATATTATGTCGCTCCACTGCGCTTTCATCTTCGCTGTCTTCAGCAACCGCGTTATCAACATCTTCCTGATGGCTCCTGGGACTTTTTCGATTTTCATTCACCATAGCGCCGGCCACACCATCATCCAGGTCTTCATCTTCGTCATCTTCATCGGATTTACTGACGCGATTTTTATCGGAGAGATCTTCCTGCTTTCGGTTTTCCTGCACATAAGCATCTGCAGAATCATTTTCTTCTTCAGAATCAGAATCAGAAACTTTTGCAACTGCAACACGTTTTTCTTCTTCGGAAGCTGGATCTGCCTCAATGGCATCAGGTTTGGCAGTATTTACCTTCTCCTCAAGTTTTTGGGCATTTTCATCCTCTTCATCACGATCAAAAGAAGGATTGGTAGCGGTATTGTCTTCACCTTTTTTATTTTCCTGGACTAAAGCATCTGCCGTATCATTCTCATCTTCTTCATTTTCTTCGGAAGCTGAAACTTGCGCAGATTCTTTTTTAGCTGAAGCAGGTGCATTATAATTGCCATTTTCAGCAGGTTTGTCTTTTTTAGCGTTCTCAACAGGTTCAGAAAATGAATTCTCATCAGTACTTTCCGCTGCTGCCTTTCTATCGCCTTCCGTCACCTCGTTTTTTTCCGAAGCTTTGTTTTCGGAAGTATTAAGGTTTTCGCCGGAAATGCCTTTCCTTTCCTTGTCATTTTCTTCTTGAGACATATCGTTCAATGTTAACGTTCGTCGTAATATTATGCCTGAAAGATAACAACTCCCCTAAAATTGGGCAAGGGATTAAGTTTATTTGTAATGATTAGGAATAAAAAGAAGAAGAAATCAGGTATT
>NZ_JAVRHP010000190.1:0-2644 GCF_031846505.1 Autumnicola edwardsiae | reverse complement strand
TTCTAAAGCCACAGGATATCCAATAGCCAAGATCGCCACCAAGCTGGCAATTGGTTATAACTTAAACGAGTTGGAAAACCAGATTACTCAATCTACTTCAGCATTATTTGAGCCTTCAGTAGACTATGTGATTGTTAAAATACCACGATGGAATTTTGATAAATTTGAAGGTAGTGACCGCACGTTAGGACTTCAGATGAAATCTGTTGGAGAAGTGATGGCTATTGGCCGTTCTTTCCAGGAAGCCCTGCACAAAGCCACACAATCGCTGGAAATAAAGAGAAACGGACTTGGTGCCGACGGGAAGAGTTATACCAAATACGACGAAATTATAGACAAACTCACGCACCCAAGCTGGGACCGTGTATTTGTTATTTATGATGCTATCCAGGCAGGAATTCCACTTAGCAGGATCCATGAAATCACAAAAATCGATATGTGGTTCCTAAAGCAGTATGAAGAATTATATGCACTGGAAGTAGAGATATCAAAATATACGCTGGATACACTTCCTAGAGATCTTATTCTGGATGCCAAGCAAAAAGGATTTGCCGACAGGCAGATTGCTTATATGCTGAAGTGCCTGGAAAGCGAAGTTCACAGCAAACGTGAAGAACTGGGGATTAACCGCGTGTACAAGCTGGTTGATACGTGTGCAGCCGAATTTGAGGCGGCAACTCCTTATTACTATTCCACTTTTGAAGCCGATATCGAAACCCCCGATGGTAAAAAATATGTTGCCAACGACAGTATTTCTACAGATAAGAAGAAGATTGTGGTTCTTGGTTCAGGGCCAAACAGGATTGGCCAGGGAATAGAATTTGATTATAGCTGTGTTCACGGAGTTCTTGCCGCGGCAGAGTGCGGTTACGAAACCATCATGATTAACTGTAATCCTGAAACAGTTTCTACAGATTTTGATATCGCAGATAAACTTTATTTTGAACCGGTATTCTGGGAACATATTTACGACATCATTCGCCACGAAAAGCCTGAGGGTGTGATCGTACAGCTTGGTGGACAAACCGCTCTTAAGCTTGCTGAAAAACTCGACCGTTATGGTATAAAAATAATGGGAACCAGCTTTAAGGCACTGGATCTTGCAGAAGATAGGGGTAGTTTCTCCAAGTTATTACAGGATAACGACATTCCTTATCCCGAATTTGGAACTGCCGAGAATGCAGATGAAGCTCTTGCGCTTGCAGACGAGCTGGCCTTCCCAATATTGGTGCGTCCTTCTTACGTACTCGGTGGCCAGGGAATGAAAATCGTGATCAATAAAAAAGAACTGGAAGAAGTTGTAGTAGATTTACTTCAAAAAATTCCAAACAACAAACTCCTGCTGGACCACTACCTGGATGGGGCTATAGAGGCCGAAGCAGATGCAATTTGCGACGGTGAAGATGTTTACATTATTGGGATTATGGAGCATATAGAACCCTGCGGAATTCATTCCGGGGACTCCAATGCCCTGCTTCCCCCGTTCAACCTTGGCGATCTTGTAATGCAGCAAATTAAAGACCATACCAAAAAGATTGCACTCGCGCTTAACACGGTAGGCCTTATAAACATTCAGTTTGCGATTAAAGAAGATAAGGTTTACATCATCGAGGCCAACCCACGGGCATCCAGAACGGTACCTTTTATTGCAAAATCCTATGGCGAACCGTATGTGAATTACGCTACAAAGGTCATGTTGGGAGAGAAGAAGGTGAAAGATTTCAACTTTAATCCTAAGCTAGAAGGTTATGCCATCAAACAGCCGGTGTTCTCCTTCAATAAATTCCACAACGTCAACAAACAACTGGGGCCAGAAATGAAAAGTACCGGCGAAAGTATCCTGTTTATCGACAGTTTAAAAGACGATGCCTTTTACGAACTGTACTCCAGACGTAAAATGTATTTGACAAAATAAATTTTTAGAATCAATTATCTTAAGGCTGTCTATTTTTTAGGCAGCCTTTTCTTTTTGGGCGTTACCCTCCTAAAGTCGGGTCGGGCTTTCCGCTATTACGCTTCACCACGCTGCCGCGTGGTTGCAGGGTAACCGCTGCAATCCCTAACGCAAAAGCATCCTTTCACCCAAAAAGGCTGTGAGAAAAACCATCAAAATGTTTACCTTTAAATCATGAAAGAACTGGTTTTAATTATTGGCGGAATTTATGGCACACTCACCGTTGTCTTTGGAGCTTTTGGTGCACACGCTTTAAAGAAAAAGCTGAATAACGAACACCTAAAAAGCTTTGAGACCGGTGTGAAATATCAAATGTACCACGCCCTCATTTTGATCATTTCCGGGGTAATTTTCCCCTTTCTCACACTTTCACAGCAAATAATGGCCTGGTGCTTTATTATCGGAATTCTACTTTTCTCCTTCAGCATCTACGGACTAATTCTAAGCGATGCTGCAGGTCAAAAACTAAAATTTCTTGGCCCCATCACACCCCTCGGCGGACTTCTACTCATCATCGGGTGGATTCTGTTCACAATCAACAGCGCAAGTATCGCATTATATCTGTGAAAATTTGCTTTTTAGGGGAGAGTGAAAAGTGGAGAGTGAATAGTTCATTTTCGTTACTTCGTCCCTCTTACTTCTAACTTCACACCTCAAAACAGGTCGATAATTGTCATTTTAGAGGTGTCA
>NZ_JAVRHP010000019.1:0-46549 GCF_031846505.1 Autumnicola edwardsiae | reverse complement strand
ACTTCCGTACCTCGTACTTCTGAAACCTGTTTCTTGTCTCCTGTTTCCTGATTCTTTTAGGCTCTTGTGCAATGTTCTATCCTACTTTTCATTAAAATCTATATCCAATTCGTAAGTGTAAATTTACAGCAACATCACTTTCATTTTCTAAATATCCGGCACTCTTTGCAAAATAATACACATATCCAATTCCAATTCCAGTTTCGTAAGTAAAGTGGTTTCCAATATTTCGTCTAATTCCCCAAGTTGGAACAATTGAAATATCACTTACTACACTTATGTCGTCATAGTTAGAAATTACAAACCAATCTGGATGGTAACTTGTTTCTAAAGAAATAAAATTTCCGCTATTTCCCTCAATTCTTCTGTCTTTCTTAACTCTTTTGTTCAAATTATAATACCATCGAGGTTCCAAAGTGAATACTGGTGCAAATACATAGCCAGTTTTGTCATAAAAAGCTCCGCCCCAAAATCCTGAATCAAATCCGATTTCGCTTCGTAAAGCAATTTGATTCGATAGTTTCGTTTCATTATGTGCCCAAATCCCTAAAAATCCAGTTTGGATTCCGTAAGTTGATTCTTCAACGCTGGCATTTTGAGATTTGGCGATTAAGGTTAGTCCGCAGAAGATTAGGGTAAATGTAATTTTTTTCATTTAGTTCAAATTGTTTTTATGTTACGATATTTGTTCAATGTTGCAACGTACTTCCAACTTCATCCCTCGCACTTCTGAATCTTCCAACTTCGCCCCTCGTACTTCCAATCACTTCTTGATCACGAACTGGATCTTTCGCTCGCTAAGCCTAACATTGGTAATAAAACCTGGCTGTTCAACAATTTCGGCTAAAAAATAATCTTCCCCTTCGGTTACCTCGTTATAATCACAAACCACCCTAAAATCTGAAGCTTTTACCTTTTCATAATCATCCAGGTTTACCTGATAATACAGCAAAATACGTTTTGGAAAATACGACAGGTTCAGGTTATCTGGCACATTAATTACCTCTACGGGTATCTGTACGCTGCCTTCAGTAAACTTATCTACCTTCAGGGCATATTCCACTTCGGTTTGATAAAAACTAAGCATCCCCAAATTTGTAGTATCAATAGGAATAGTACCGGCGATATCGCGGTTCACCTCATTGCGCTCAAGACGAACCGTCTGCACCCTGGTAATAGTATCGATAATATTTTGCGGCCCGCTCACGGTAATGGAATCCGGCTCAAGGGAAACGTTTTTTCCGGCGGAATAGCCCACAGCGTAATTCACAGCTATGTTGGAAATAACGGCAACCCGCGCTTCCTTTTTAGGCTGATAAGGAATAAGAATTTGATCATCAAGAAAAGTAGAATTTTCAAAATCCATCTGTAATTCCTCAGAAATTTCATTCAGGTTATTCTCAATCCTAAAAACAAGGTATTCACCCTGCACTTCGGCATTTGCAAGGTCCACATGCAGCTCTGGCTTAAAAAGCTGGTAGTAAAGAATAAAAAATCCCTGGTCCTGCATGCGCATAGAAATGCTCCCGGGCTTTTCGCTGGAAATACTCTTGTCTAACGGGGCATTGACATATTGTATAGGAATTTGTAAAATCTGGGTATATTCTTTGGAAAGTTGCACCAGTAGCCAGGTTATTGCCGAAAAAAACAGGAAGACAGAGAATGTTTTTACATTCGCCTTTTTAAAATTTCCTCTACTTATCTTAAACCTGTTGAGCATCTTTAAAGAATAATTGAGGAAATACCTCTTCCTCGTTTTTGTTTAGAACCTGAATTTGCCAAAAGGATTTTAAAAATCCGTAACCATAACCTAAAAACTGGATAAAAACTGCCGGCACCGCCAAAATACCAATTTTCATGCTTCTGTTCCTAACCGCAGCATCTATGCCAATAATCCCGAAATATAAGATATATATCACGAGGAACATATTAACGCCGAAAATTGCCAAAATAAAGGCCAGGCCCAGTCCCACAATAAAAACTGAGGGAAACCAATAGGTGATTTTGACCGAATTTGGGTGCCATTTATTTAAAACAGGCCTTACCATCCCAAATTTCTTTACCTGGATGTAAAATTTTGTCCAGTCGATACGTCTTTTATGGAACACTTTGGCCTCCGGAATAAGGCAGGTGCTAAAATTGGCAATTATCAGCCTTAAGGATAAATCGGGATCTTCGCCTGGATGAATTCTTCCGAAGCCGCCCGTTTTTTCAAATGCTATTTTTGAAATCCCCATATTAAAACTCCGTGGCTGGAATTTGTTTACTGAAGATTTCTTTCCGCGGATTCCGCCTGTAGTTAAAACCGAAGTCATACTGTAATCTATAGCTTTTTGAAGATCACTAAAGGATTCATGAGCCGCATCTGGCCCGCCAAAGCAGTCGCAATAACTGTTTTTCAGAAAAAGATCCACCTGTTGCAAATAATCTGAAGGAAGAAGTACGTCGGAATCCAGGATCAGGAAATAATTGCCTTTTGCACGGGCCATTCCGTAATTGCGGGAATTTCCGGGACCGGAATTCGGTTTGGAATAATAATTTATCTGAAGCTGATCTTTAAATTCGGAAACAACTTCTTCAGAAGAAACCGTGGAGCCATCTTCTATAATTACCACTTCAAAAGCCGCTTCAAAACTTAGCTGAAGCATACTTTGCAGCAGTTCCCTGATTTCTTCCGGACGGTTAAAAACAGGAATTATAAAAGAATATTTCAAATCCATCTGATAAAAACTGGTAAAAAGAAAGGCTGTTCAAAAAGCACAAATCATCTCTTTAACCTGATGAAAATACTTCCCGGACAACCTTTTTTTATATTATTTCAGAAGCAATTACCCTTCCTGGTCTTTTTCAAAAGCTTCCATCACCTGCTGGCTCACTCCCATGTTCGAGAATCCGCCATCGTTGTACAAGTTCTGAAGCGTCACTCTTTTTGTAAGATCTGAAAATAATGAGACCGTATAATCTGCACAATCCTGGGCGGTTGCGTTACCCAGCGGCGACATTTTATCGGCATAAGCAATAAAACCGCCAAAACCTTTAACGCCCTGTCCTGCCGTGGTTGGCGTTGGAGACTGGGAAATTGTATTCACTCGTACTTTTTTATCTTTTCCGAAGAAATATCCGAAGCTCCGCGCGATAGATTCTAAATACGCCTTATTATCGGCCATGTCATTATAATCCGGAAAAACTTTTTGAGCAGCGATATACGAGAGGGCAACAATACTTCCCCACTCATTCATCGCGTCTTTTTTATACAACACCTGCATGGTTTTATGAAAAGAAACCGCAGAAACGTCCCATCCTTTGGTGGTATAATCGTAATTCATATCTGTATAATGGTTTCCTTTACGAACGTTTACAGACATCCCGATGGAGTGAAGTACAAAATCCAATTTCCCGCCCAGGATCTCCTGTGCTTTTTCCACAAGATTTTCAAGGTCTTCAACTTTAGTGGCATCGGCAGGAATAATTTCGGCACCGGTTTTCTCTCCCAAATTTTTGATACTCCCCATCCTCATTGCAATAGGCGCATTGGTAAGCACAAATTGCCCACCTTCTTCATGTACACGTTCAGCAGTTTTCCATGCGATAGAATTTTCATCCAGCGCACCAAATATGATCCCTTTTTTTCCTTTTAGCAGGTTATATGACATTTTAATAATTTTTTTGGTTGATAGCGGGTAAAGATAACAAAGATGTTTGAATTCTATTCGTCCTTCAGAATTTTCATTTGGTTTGTAGTTTTTAGTTCGGAGTTCGGAGATAAAATTAGTTGTGGGTTGTGAAGTTTCAGGTTTCAGGTTTAAAATTCCCGCAGAAGCAAAAAGTTTGTTGTTTATAGCTTGGCGTTAAATTATCGGTTGGGGGTTTTCAAAAGTTTTAGGTTTCAGGTTTCTCCCAGATAACGCAGAACAAGACTTTCAAATTATGAACTGAACTTTTCACTCTTCACTTTTCACTCACTCTATAACTATTCATTTTCAAATTAGCGAATTAGCACATTTTTAAATCATTTTTTTCACTTTCCTCTCTCCACTACTAACTACTCACTCAACAACTCTTTGGCATGTGCGCGTGCAGATTCGCTAATATTGTTACCACCCAACATCATCGCCAGCTCCTCTACCCTGTCCGGGTTTTGAAGTTGTTTTATTTTTGTAGTGGTGGTATCTGCAGTATCTTCTTTAAAAATTTTGAAATGGCTGTTCCCTTTTCCCGCGATTTGCGGAAGGTGCGTAATTGCAATTACCTGCATGTTATTACCCATTCGCTGAAGGATCTCTCCCATTTTTTGCGCAATATCGCCCGAAACCCCGGTGTCGATTTCATCAAAAATAATGGTGGGGAGGTTGCTTTGTGCCGCAAGAATGCTTTTTACCGCTAACATAATACGGGAAAGTTCCCCGCCCGAAGCTGCTTTTTTCATTTCCTTAAATGCTCCTCCTTTATTTGCTGCCAGGAACCAGGATAAATGATCCTGACCGTTGGGTAAAAAGGTTTTTTGCTTCTCAAGATCAATTTTTAGCCTCGCATTTGGCATACCGAGTGCTGCAAGGGTTTCTTCGGCTTCAAGGATAAAAGGCGGAATTATTTTTTTCCGGTTGGCATGGAGTTTATCTGCAATCTTCTTTAATTCTGCTTCTTTATCGGCAATGGCTTTGTTCAACTCGGAAAGATCGGTTTCTGCATTTTCACTGGCTGACACTTTCTTCTGAAGTTCTTCCTGGATTTCCTGTAACTCCTCTATACTCGCAGCAGCATGCTTCTTCTGAAGGTTGTAGATAAGCTGAAGTTTTGCATTGGTAGCTTCCAATTCTTCAGGATTTGCCTCTACCCTTTCCAGCGCCCCGGCTATTTCTTCAGCAATATCATCAAGTTCAATAATCACGCTCTGCACCCGCTCGTGCATGCTCCCGTAGTTTGCCGAAAATGTGGAAATTTTGGCCATGGCTGTCCGCACTTCTTTCAGCGTTTCCAAACTTCCTATTTCTTCCTGGGTTACATTATTAAGAGCAAAACTCAGTTGCTCGGTCAATTCTTCAACATTGTTCAGCTCTTCATAACGCCCTTCCAGCTCTTCCTGCATCCCGGGTTTAAGTTTCGCTTCCTGGAGCTCATTCAGCAAAAACAGATTGTAATCGTACTCTTTTGCTGCCTGTGCCTGTTCTTCTTTTAGTTCCACAGCACGCTTCTGAAGCTTTTTGTATTCCCTTAAATGCTGCTTATATTCAATAATAACACCTTCATTTTTGGCGATAGTATCGATTACCTGGAATTGATAATCGATATTCCCAAGGCTAAGGGTTTCATGCTGACTGTGGATATCGATAAGATAAGCGCCCAGTGCATTTAAAGCATTCAGATTGACCGGAGTATCATTTACAAAAGCACGTGATTTTCCGGAGGCCAGAATTTCCCTCCTGATAATGGTTGTGGTTTCGTAATCCAGATCTTCCGCAGTAAAAAAATCCTTTAGTTTATAATTTGAAATATTAAAACTGCCTTCTATAACGCATTTTTTATCTGGATTACGTATTGCGCCATAGTCTGCCCTGTTACCCAAAAGAAGGCCCAGCGCACCAAGCATTATAGATTTTCCCGCACCGGTTTCGCCTGTAATCGTGGTAAAACCCGGCTGAAGATTAATATTTATATCTTCTATTAAAGCGTAATTTTTTATTGAAAGTGCTGTTAGCAATGTAGAAAAATTTGAGCCTAAATATACCTAAGAAATAATTGCGAATCAAACTTAAAGCACTTATTGAAGACTATTCCAGTTCCTGGAATATCGGGGTGCAATATTATTTAAAGTCTGAACCAATGGCTGCAGCGGAATTTCGGGACCGCCTCCAAAAATACGGCCAATCTCATCTGCCTTTGAATCGAAAAAAGTTCGCAGCAGCAGGGGGTTCGCCCGGCGACTGTTCATAACTTCCAGCTTTTCCAGCGCACCGACAACAGCCATTTTTCCGGCTTGAAGATCTGTGTGCATTACATCCAGCCCCAGGCGATGATAATCGTATAAAGCAACGCGATATTCTGCATACGTGTTGGAAAGCAGATCTGTATTTAACCTGTAGCGTGAATGTGAACCGTCTGCCCCTCTCCAGCCCTGGGAATTTCCCTGCTGTGCAGTGGTTACAATCCTGTTGGCTTCTTCAAAATATTCACTGCCTCCATTTAGCTGAAAAGTATCGGCATCCAAACCTAAAATTGTATATACGTAAAACGAAATTACAGAAATCAGGTTGGAAATATAGGAATTCTCACTGTAGTTTAACGGCTGATATTCCCTGTAATTAAAACTGAATTGTTCGTCGTTAAAATTAAATACAGGAGAAATCATCGAAGTTCCGTAAACAGGACGGGAAGATTGCACCTGGATGCTCCCACTGAAGAATTCGCCTTCAAAACTGTTGATGGTGATAAACATACTGCAGTTAATCCGCTCATTATTCTCAAAATCGAGGTTGGTCCAGGTATTCTGATTCACAAAATCTGAAAGTGACCGCTGCAAAGTCCTAAAAACCGAGAGGTTGCTTTGCCCCGTTTGTTCTGCATTAATAATGATCTCGCAGTTAAGTTCCTGGGCAGTAATTGTGCTGAAACTGATAATACACAAAAGAAATGTAAGGAATTTACGCATCGAATAATTGTACAACTTCATTTAAAATGTCCCTGGCTACTTCTTTTTTCGGCTTTACCGGGAAGGCTACCTTGCGGTCGGGATATAAAATAGTTACTTTATTAGTGTCTTTTTTAAAACCTGCTTCTGTGTCCTGCATAGAATTGAGTACAATAAAATCCAGGTTTTTCCTTTCCAATTTTCCTTTTGCGTTTTCCAGCTCGTTATTTGTTTCCAAAGCAAAACCTATAAGTTTTTGGGTGGTCTTTTTCTCCCCGAGTTCCGCAAGTATATCCTGCGTCCTGGTTAATTCTATGCTAAACTGCTCTTCAGATTTTTTAATTTTCTGATCGGCCACTACTTTCGGCTTATAATCTGAAACCGCAGCAGCAGCGATCACCGCATCTACCTGCCGAAAATTGGCATTTACAGCATCGTACATATCCTGAGTGCTCACCACTCTTATCAACTCTATTTGCTCATTCTTTGCTTCCAGATGTGTTGGCCCCGAAATAAGAATCACTTTAGCTCCCAATGCTGCAGCAGCTTCTGCAAGCTCAAAACCCATTTTCCCGCTGGAATGGTTTCCTATAAAACGTACGGGATCTATTGCTTCGTATGTTGGGCCGGCAGTTATTAAAATAGTCCTGGTTTTAAGTGGTAAACTTTGGGAGAGATGCTCTTCTATAAACTTCAGAATTTCTTCCGGCTCTGCCATCCTGCCCTCACCTGTAAGTCCGCTGGCAAGTTCGCCTGTACCGGCGGGGATCATCACATTTCCGTAGCTCTCTAACGTACTAAAACTATTTTTGGTAGACGGATGCTGGTACATATCCAAATCCATAGCCGGTGCAAAAAAAACCGGACATTTGGCTGAAAGATAGGTAGCAAGTAAGAAGTTGTCGCTGTTTCCCGTGGCCATTTTGGAAAGGGTGTTGGCCGTTGCCGGGGCTATAAGCATAAAATCGGCCCAAAGGCCCAGTTCCACATGACTGTTCCAGACTTTATTTTCGTCCTCTTCTTTGGTAAAAGAAGATAAAACTTCATTTTTGGAAAGCGTAGATAGGGTAAGCGGAGTTACAAAGTCCTTAGAAGCCGGCGTCATGATAATTTTTACCTGAGCACCGGCTTTAATAAGTAATCTGACTAAAAAGGCAGTTTTATATGCAGCTATTCCGGCAGTGATGCCCAAAAGAACCTTCTTGCCCTTTAGTACAGACATAGTGAATTTTACTAAGCTTCGGAATCCAGCGTGTTGCGGTAATAGATCTTTTCATCTAACCACTCTTGTACGGCCAATGCATGCGGCTTAGGCAATTTCTCATAAAACTTGGAAACTTCTATCTGCTCCTTGTTTTCAAAAATTTCGTCCAGACTGTCGTTATAAGTAGCAAATTCATCAAGCTTTTCAAGCAATTCCTTTTTTATTTCAGAATTGATCTGGGTAGCTCTTTTGGCAATTATTGAAATAGCCTCGTAAATATTGCTCGTCGGTGCATCTACTG
This sequence comes from Autumnicola edwardsiae, assembly GCF_031846505.1. Lineage (NCBI taxonomy): Bacteria > Pseudomonadati > Bacteroidota > Flavobacteriia > Flavobacteriales > Flavobacteriaceae > Autumnicola > Autumnicola edwardsiae. The sequence goes on along the minus strand of NZ_JAVRHP010000019.1, from coordinate 38,419 downwards.
CATTTCTGTCGTAAGTTACACTGTTTATCGGCGCATCTGTTTTCTTTATATCCATCTTACTATTATTATTAAAAATTCTGTAATCTCACATCTATATCATCAAGAGAAGCTTCTATTGACTCCTGGTATTCACCTTCGGGATAATATTTTTTATAAGCATCATAATATCCCCGCGCCTCTACCAGACGCTCTTGCATTAATTGCAGGTAACTGTTAATTGCCAGTTCGTAAGCTGCATCAAATTTGTAATAAAAAGCAGCTTCCCTAAAAGGGGAACCAGGATAAGTGGTAATAAAATTATCAAAAGAAACAACCGCAGCTTTATAATCCATTGTTTTATGGTACTGCTTGGCAATTTCATAAGCTTTTTTCTCAAGCTTTATTCGCAACTCTGTAGCCATATCGTTGGCCTGCTCTGCATATTCCCCTTCAGGATAAGTATCGAGATAGGTTTGTAGCAGGACTACAGCTTTATCTGTTTCTGTTTGATCAAGATTATAGCTTGGCGACTCATGATAGTTACTGGCAGCCATTTTAAACATGGCTTCCTCGGCTTTCTCACTCTCGGAATACGTCTGTAGAAAACGTTCAAATTCAAAGGATGCCAGGAGATAGTCCCCAACATGATAATAAGAATCTGCAACAAGATAACTTATTCGCTGCCCCTGTGGCTTTCCTCTAAACTGAGGCATAATTTGTTCAAACAGGCGCAAAGCTTTTCTAAACTTTTTATTGCTGTCCTCTTCCACGCCTTCATCGTACAAATTCTCAGCGTAAGCGTATTTTTCCCCGGTATCTTCACTCTTCAGCATCTTTTGATATTCACTGCAGGACACTGTAAGCAATACAAGGAGTAGTAGGATTCCTTTTTTCATCATTTGTAAAAACATCTGGCAAAAGTACATTTTTCTGCACTATAAAAAAAACTTTCCATAGCTACAAGAATAACCTTAAAATCAACAAATTATTGTAACCGATGCAAAACTTTCTAAACACGCTTCAGCCTTATATCGCTACTAAAGATTAAAAAGCTTCAAGAAAAGCTTCAATTTTCTTCTGAAGGGAATCTGTCGCCTTTACCAGCGGTAAACGCAGGTTATTTTTGCACAAATCCTTTTTGGCCAGCAAAGTCTTAATTCCGGAAGGATTTCCTTCAGCAAATATAAGGTTTATAGAAGGTGCTATTTTGTAATGAAGTTTGTAGGCCTCTTTGGATTTTCCTTCCAGCCCGAGCCTTACCATTTCTGAAAATTCTGCAGGAAAACCCTGGCCAATTACAGAAATCACGCCTTTACCCCCGGCCAGCACCATTGGCAAAGTAATCATATCGTCTCCCGAAATCACTAGAAAATCCTGGGGCACAAGGCTAATAAGCAGCATAGCCTGTACAATGTCTCCCGCAGCCTCCTTAATTCCAATCACGTTTGGGAGGTTACGCGCAATACGATTTACAGTTTCGGGAAGGATATTGGACGAGGTCCTTCCTGGTACATTGTACAAGATCACCGGTTTTGGTGAAGCATCTGCAATGGCACGAAAATGTTGAAATATACCTTCCTGGGTGGGCTTGTTATAAAACGGTGAAACAGATAATACTGCCGCAAAATCTTCAAGATTAGATTGGCTCAGCTCTTCTACAAGGGCCATTGTATTATTTCCGCCAATACCCAATACTAAAGGAAGCCTGCCATTGTTTTTGGCAATTATCGTGGCAATAATCAGTTCTTTTTCTTCTGGAGTGAGCGTAGCGCTTTCTGCCGTAGTACCCAATACAACGAGGTAATCTACTCCGTTGTGGATCTGATTTTCCACGAGCTCTTCCAGTGCTGCAACATCTACAGAAAAATCGTTATTAAACGGAGTAATTAAAGCAACTCCTGTTCCTACCAAAGCGTCCATCTTATTCAATTTATTCAATTTCTTTTTTAATAACTTTATTCTACTTTCCTCCTTCCGGAAAGAATCGGCGAGTCTTCTGCCTAAACCTAATTTTTTTGCAAAAATATTATTGTTTTTCAGGTGTGCAATAAGAATTTTACTCCTGTTTCCTTTTATCCTGAAATTTTTCAATTTAATCTGAATTCAAAAGAAAAATATTTATTAATCTTTCACTTCCGGAAAAAAAATTATGGCCAAAATCCTTTCAGCAAAGTGTAATTACAGCTTACGAATTAATTTCAGCAATAAAGTATTTTTCCAATCCTAAAAAGTTCCTGATAAAAAGATCCGATCAAAGCCTACTGCCGATTTTGGCAATTTTTGAGCTTTAATGAACACATTTCCAGGTTTCCTGATTTAAAGGGGCACAAATGTAAATAAAATCTGTAAAGACTATAGCACCAAAAGGATTCGTGAAGTAGTTGTACTACATTATTTAACACCTTTACATTTTTTGTGAAATGCTATACATCAATTTTTTCAAAAGGTCTCTGGTAGGCGAGATATCTAAAGAAAATTGCGGAGGTTCAGTTTTTTCTCCTTTGTGGTGAAAAAATAAAAAATAAACATGGCAGTAGCGAAATGCAGGATATTCTCTACCAATTTAATTCCCAGGTCCAGCAGGTACATCTGCTGCATTTTTTCAAAAATATCGGCAAAAATAATAGCCAGCACAAGGGCAACAAAAAATACCGATTTTCTCGAGTAGGAATTGGTATAATACAGGAGTGCTACAACAGCCAAAAGAAGAAGGCTAAAATAATAGAGTGCATAAATACTGAGCTCTGTCGTACTACCAGAATGTCCTTTGATATTTAAAAGATGAAGTGTAAATAAGTACCCGTTAATGCACAAAAGAAAGCCCCCGAAAAGTAAAACAAAATTGTTGGATCTAATTTTTTTGGTAAACCTTAGTGCTTCCCTGCTCAACAAGAAATACCCCGCCACAAGCAGCAAGAGTCTAAGACCATTAAAATACCAGCTTCCCGGCACGAAAAGAATTAATTCTGCCATAAAAAACACAAAAACAAAGCTTAGAATATTTTGGTTTGAAAAGCTTAACTGTTGGGAAAATAGAATTAGTGGTAGTACAAAAAAGAAAAGGCGGGAAACTTCCTGCAGCCAATCTACCTGGAATAATACAGCAAAAATATTTATTGTGAGAACCACGCAGGCCAGGGGCAGACAGATTTTTTTTATCTTCATTAATTAGATTTTTGGGCGCACCAATTTAAGAAAATTTTAGCAATTGTTGAATCAGTAGGAAATTTTATTTAAAAAATTAGACTTGAAATAAATTTTCGGATTAAAAACAGCAATTCTATCTTTACCCTTTCAATAAGATAGAATGAAGAAACCACAGAAAATTATATTCGTCTTAGGTCTGGCCGCTCTTATCTCCTGCAATAGTAAAGCTTACCACAATGCGGAAATAACAAGTGATCGAATTCCGATAGATCAGGCAGTAGAAGAAGATACAGCCATTGCCAATTTTATACAGCCATATAAAGAACATCTTAATGCCACTTTGGATAGTACATTGGCTTATAATCCCGCTTACCTCTCAAAATCTGAAGGGACGTTAAACACAGCCATAGGAAACCTTATGGCCGATATTGTGATGGAGCAGGCTGGTCCGGTTTTCCTAAAACGAACGGGAAATCAAATAGATATGGTTTTACTGAACCAGGGCGGAATTCGCTCTACCCTGAATCAGGGAAATATTTCTGCACGATCTGCCTACGCCCTTATGCCTTTTGAAAACGAGATTGTGGTTGCGGAACTCAGCGGCTCCAAAATTCTGGAAATGTTGCGTTACCTTGAGGATGCGGGCACTCCACATCCCCTTAGCGGAATTAAGATTCGGGTGAATAGTGATTATAAAGTAACCAGGGCGGAGATAAATGGACAGGAAATAGATAGTAGCCGGAACTATTTTGTGGCTACTTCAGATTATCTACAGCAGGGTGGGGATAATATGGACTTTTTTAAAGATCCTGTAGCGCTTTACAATGTAGATTATAAACTACGGAATGCTATTATCGATTATTTCTCCAAAGTAGACACTCTGGATGCCAAAATAGATGATCGCTACATCCTGATTAAATAAAAAGTTCTTCCGCAGCTTTTAAAATAACGAGAAGCGCTCTTTAAAACTAAATTATTATGAAAAGAAGAAATTTTATCTGGCAAACCTCAGCGGCCACAGCTTTTGTGGGCATTGGCGGATTATCGTCACTCTCGTTTAAACCTGCAGCCAGGAAACATATTACCATCCTTCATACTAACGACGTTCACAGTCACATTGAGCCATTTGGGCCAAATGATCCGCGCAACGCCAATATGGGCGGAGTAGCACGAAGAGCCACTTTGGTGGAAAAGATAAGGCGGGAAAATCCAAATACACTCCTTTTTGATGCCGGCGATATCTTTCAGGGTACACCTTATTTTAATTTCTATGGTGGAGAACTGGAGTTTAAATTAATGAGCAAAATGAAGTACGATGCCGCTACTATAGGCAACCATGACTTTGATAATGGCATCGACGGACTTTATGCCCAGCTTCCGCACGCCGATTTTAATTTTATTTCTTCTAATTATGATTTTAGCAATACGGTTTTAGACGGTCATACTTTGCCACTGCAGGTATTCACAAAAGATGGGGTGAAAATTGGCATTTTTGGACTAGGGATAGAACTGGAGGGATTAGTGAACCGTAAGCTTTATAAAGAGACAAAATACCTGGATCCTGTAGAAACTGCGCAGGAGATGACGCGAAGGCTAAAGGAAGATGAGCAATGCGACCTTGTTGTTTGCCTGTCACACCTGGGCTACAAGTATAATGGCAATAAGATTTCTGACCTGAAATTAGCCCGCGAAACAGAAAACATTGACCTTATTATTGGTGGACATACGCACACCTTCCTGGACAAACCCACAATTGAAACGAATAAAGCAGGTAAAAAAGTCCTTGTAAACCAGGTGGGCTGTTATGGTCTTTATCTTGGGCGGATAGACTTCTACCTGGACAGCAATAATAATATTGAAGCAAACGGAGTAAAAATTACTGTTTAAACTGAAGTACGATTTCTGCAGAAGTGAAAACTATAAATATGGGTTTCTTCTATCCAAATTTTCCTGTTACTTTGAATTACGATATTCCATACTTTTTTCTTCTTCGTACTTGGCTAATATTTCCTGCAACTTCTCCTTTTTTAAAGGTTTTGAAATAAAACCGCAAACAAAAGGATATAGCTCCTTTTGACGGGAAAAGTTTTCTATGGAAGAAGTTAATATGAATACATTAAACTGATCTTTTACTTGATCCCGGTAATCCTTAAACACATCCAGAAATTCCCACCCGGTCATTGTAGGCATATTAATATCCAGGAATAAAAAAGTTTCCCGGTTCTCGGGATTAGAGTATCTTTCTTCTATAGTGGAAAGTGCCTTCTCTGGTTGAATGAATGACTCAAAGTCAGCATTTTCGACAGTTCCCTTTATAATATATTCACAAATCAAATTATTAGTGGGATCGTCATCTACAACCATGTAATGATGCGGTCTTTTCATTATCTCTTTATCTTATGTTTAGATTTCGTCAAATTCTATTTCAAATATGGTACCCTTATTTATTTCACTTTCAATTTTTATTTTACCTCCCAGCATTTCCACCTGGGTTTTCACCATAAATAATCCCATTCCTTTACCTTTCACATGCCTGTGAAAATGTTTGTAAAGACCAAATACCTGATCCTTTTTTGTCGATAGATCAATTCCCAGCCCATTATCCATAAAGGTTAGCATAAGGCGGTTGTCCTTTTTTTCTGAAGTGATTTTAATTTCTGGTGCCAAATTGGGCCGGCGGTTTTTTATGCTGTTTGCAATAAGGTTATAAAAGATGCTGTAAAAATAGCTCTGGATGGTTTTAACTTCAGGTACACAGAATTCTGTTATGATTTGCACCTGTTCCGATTTAATTAGATCCTGAATACTTGCTTCAATAGAATTTACCAGCGACTGCAAATTAACATTTTCCTTCTTTGCATTAAGGTCCACCTTTACCTGCAAAATATGATTTAGATCATTAATCACCTGATCCAATCGCTTTACATTACAAAAGGAGTTCATTTAAAAAATTCTGTTTTACTTCCGGTGGATATCCATCCATACTCATTAGATCTGCCAGTCCCAAAATATTGGCCAGCGGGGCTCTAAGGTTGTGGGATACTATATAGGAAAATTGTTCAAGACCCTTGTTTGCAGAGACAAGCTCTTCAGTATAATCCTTCAGGCTTTCATTTAACTCTACTAACTTCAGGTTGGCCTCCTTGCGCTCAGTAACATCTTTAAAATAAACAGAGAGACCTTTTTTTGCAGGGTACGCATTTACTTCAAACCACGCCTGAGTACCCTTGAAAAAAGCTTCAAAATGCTGTGTTGTATTTTCTGTTACGGCTTTTCTAAAGTACTCTTCAAACCGGGAAAACCTGACGCCAAAAATCTGGATGAGATTTTTTCCCAAGACTTCCTGTTTGGAACGTTCCAGTACTCTTTCAGACTCACGATTCCAGTATGTTACCTGCCAATTATGATCCAGTGCAAAAAAAGCATCTCCAATACTTTCCAGTATTACTTCTTTTTCCCTAGAAGCCTTTATAACTTCTAACTCTGCTCTTTTCATTTTATTAATATCCTGAAAACTGCCATTTAAACACACACATTTACCATTCTCGAACTCCGGCCTTCCTATTATGCGTACCCATCGCTCATTTCCTTTGGCAGTTACAATCTGGAGCTCCAGCTCAAAGCAGGCATTTTTTTCTACTGCCTTATCCAGGGCTTTTACCATTGCACTTTTATCTTTACCTGGTTTAAAGTAGCTTACCGTATCCTTAAACTGAGGAGTGAAATCCTGCGGCAACTCATGTATTTCCTTAATTATAGACGACCAGTAAAGGGTATTTTCTTTCAGGTTAATTTCATAACTCCCTATCCTCGCCAGGTTGGACGCATTGTCCAGAAGGTTTCGCAATTTTCTCTTCTCGGTAATATCCTGTATCGCACCTACCATACGAATCGCTTCCCGGTTTTTATCCCGAATAATGAATCCGCGGTCTGTTACAAAAGCATAATCACCATCTGCTTTCTTAAATCGGTATTCTGCCTGCCAATTGCTTTTTTTTCCTTTCTGTGCGGCATAAATAGATTCAATTACCCCTACGGCATCCCCGGGATGTATCCTGTCTTTCCAGAAATCTATATCTGGGGAAATCGAATGTTGCGCGTAGCCGAAAAGTGTTTGAAAACCTTCACCCCACAGGATATTTCCTTTTACCAGGTCCCAGTCCCAGATAGCATCAGAAGTTGCCCTTGATACCAGTTCATACCGCCTGTTACTTTCTTTTAAAGACCGCTCTGCCTTTACACGGTCTGTAATATCAATTCCCACGCATTGCACCTCCATAGGCTCCCCTTCAGCATCTGTCAGGCATACAAAATCCCAAAGTGTTGTTTTATAAACACCGTCTTTCTGAAGTTTGTCCATCTCTACCTGAAACACTTCATTAGGATTTGCTATACAAGCCGTGAAGGTTTCCGTTACCTGTTCGTGGTGTTCTTTATAAATAGAATTAAGGGCACTTTTTCCTACTAAATCTTCAGAATAAATCCATTTAAAGTCGTTCCTGAATTTTTCGTTAGCATAGGTATAGAATCCTTCAAGGTCTGCCCTTATTAAATAATTTGTCTGGGATTTAAGGATGCCATGGTGCCGGGCCTCACTTTTCATTAACCTGTGAAGATATTCCTTACGCTCGGTTATATCCTGCACAGACCCTTTAAAAATAATACTGTTTCCATCGTTATCCTTTATCTGCTTCCCTCTCTCATGGATCCACTTTATTGTGCCATCTGGTAAAATAATACGGTGCTCAAAATCCATATCCTTAGATCCCGAGATGGCTGTCATCTGTTCCTGAATAAAATATTCCAAATCATCGGGATGAATAGTTTTAAGAAATTCATCTTTTCCAACCTGAAAAGATTCTTTTTCTCTTCCCCACATTTTATAGACCTCATCACTCCAGTAAAAGGATTGATCCTGAATGTTAATTTCCCAATATCCAAGCCTGGCTATTTTATATACCATGCGCAATTTGGACTCCTCCTCCTTAAGTCTTTCAAAAATCGCTTCTCTTTCTGTTATATCCTGTAAAACTGTTAGTATGCAATTTTTTTCTCCAAATCTAAGGCGGTAGCCCCATACCTCCATCTTAATGGGTGTTCCATCTTTTTTAAGATGAAGCGAAGGTGCGAGACGCACAGGATCACCTTTATCCCGTGTTGTCTTTATGTAAGACAGAAAATCTGGAATATCATTTTTTGGACGTAAATCGAGGATATTCATACTTAAAAACTCCTCGCGGCTGTAGTCATAGTGCCTGATCGCCGTCTCGTTTACATCCAGGATTTCCAGCGTTTCCAAATCATAAATCATGTTTGGCAATGGACTATACTGAAACAAAAGTTCATAGTTCTCTTTTGAAGCTTTTATTTCCTCTTCAGTCTTTTTCTTATCTGAAATGTCCCTTATTATAACCGACATTTTCTCCTCTCCAGATGCATCTTTAAAAACTGCAGAAGTGAGTTCTGCAGGGAATTTTATTCCTCCCTTCCTTAACATTGTGATCTCGGAATGAGCACTCCCGGTTAATTCCCGCTCCTTTATAGCTATAGCCAATCTGGGGTCAGTGCCATCTGTAACACCAGAGCGCCCCACCCTGCAAATTTCCTCTTCAGTCATTCCAAAAATCCCGCAGGCTGCGGGATTTGCTGCACGGATTTTTCCGCTGGGCTCGGTAAGCAATATTCCGTCCGCAGTGGTTTCAAAAAAAGCACGATATTTTTCTTCGCTCTCCTTTATGACTTTATTGGCTTCTTTACGTTCAGAAATATCCCGAAAATTATTAACAATCCCTTTTACTGCAGGATTGTCCAGCATATTGGTAAGTGTAGCTTCCAACCAGTGCCAGTTCCCATCCTTATGTTTAATCCTTACCACCGCTGCCTTTACCGGCTTACCAGGGTTTTCCAGGCATGCCCTCATATTTTCCTGAGCGAGCTCTCTATCATCTTTATGTGCAATATCCAGCACTTTAAGTTGCAGAGCTTCTTCTGTAGTGTAGCCAAGAATATTTTCTACTGAAGGGGATACATAGGTTGTTTCTCCATTGGGGGTAATAACCAGTACGCCATCAGCTCCGTTTTCTATCAGGCTTTTAAACTTATACTCATTGTTTTTTAATTGCCTGATGTAATTCTCCCTTTCTTTGTCGCACTTAAATTTTTCAAGCGACCTTTCCACAGCTCCGGAAAGCCTTTGCAAATTATCTTTGAGTATATAATCATCTGCACCGCTTTTCATAACTTCCACAGCACACCTATCTGAAACACCATGGGTCACAATTATGAAAGGAATAACCAGGTTTGAATCCTGAAGTATTTTAAGTGCTTTTTTGGCGTTAAAAGGTAAAACGGAATGCTCTGAGAGAATGAGGTCTGGCTCAGCTTTTTCCAGAACAGCAGAAAAATCCTTTTCTGTTTGAACCAAAAATATTTCAAGATCAAAACCTCCAGCTTTTAACGCGTCAGCAACGTGCTCCGCATCTTGAGATGAGTCTTCGATATGAACAACTTTTAGTTTTCTATTCATAATAATTCGTTGCTTCTTTCCCCTTTTATTCCTGCTTACAGCAAAGGAAACTTTAGCATTTTAATCGACCACTATAAATTTATATCGACAAAGTGATTGCTTTAACCGATCAAGGGCTAGTTGAAGATCGTAAAAATAATTTATTTTAACAAAAGGATAAGCCGTTACCTTCTGAAAATTAAAATCCAGAACTCTTTTATTTTATATTTAAATTTCTAGAAATTAATAATTTAAGTTTCCAATCCTTTTTAAGTGTTTAAAATATTTTTTTTAAGTACTCGTTTTTAGACAAGCATTAAAAACACCTATTATCTACTTTACATAATAGAAGCTCAATCTCCTTCCACTCTATGCATAACTTTCATCCTTATTAGAAGCTGCCCGAAATTTGTCAATTTTCGTCCCGTGTTTAGCTTTTTAATTCATAGTTGTCGATACCAAAATTTTATGAACCAGAAGAAAAATTTCTTCTTTCTTAAAAACAAGATTTTCAGCCATATTCCCAAAGAGCGATTCAGAAATTATAATACGCCCTGGGACATAAGAGATAATTATCTTAGCGACCTTAGTTCACAGACCGCTAAGAAGAAAAATGCAGAACTTAAAGACTTAAATCTCCCCAGGTTGCCCTATTTTAAAGATCAATTCCTGGAGCTATGTGATAAACTTGGGGTAAAATAAATTACTTCAGCATTTTTAGAAATTGGTCCTCGCTTATCAAATTTGTCCCTAGCTTTTCGGCTTTTGCAAGTTTGCTCGGGCCCATATTTTCCCCTGCAAGAAGATAATTGGTTTTGGAGGAAATAGAACCTGAAACTTTCCCGCCGTTATCCTCAATCATTTTTTTGAGCTCATTTCGCGAAACTTTCTCAAAAACCCCTGAAATTACAAAGGTATTTCCTTCCAGTTTATCTGTTTGGCTTGCGATTTTCTCTGCAGAAATCTGCATCTGCACGCCATAATCCTTCAGCCGCTCAACAATCCTCCTGTTTTCTTCGGAAGCAAAAAAATCTGCCACGCTCCACGCAATACGTTCACCAATTTCGTCTATCGCGGTAAGATCTTCTTCTGAAGCAGCCTCCAAAGCATCGATATTTTTATAATGTTTTGCCAGCTTTTTGGCTACGGTTTCCCCCACATATCTTATTCCCAGCGCAAAAAGCACCCTTTCGAAAGGGATTTCCTTTGATTTTTCTATTCCATTAATTAGGTTTTCAGCAGATTTATCGGCCATACGTTCCAGGGGCAGAATATCCTCTTTTTTAAGTGTATAGAGATCTGCGTAATTGGCAATCAGTTTTTCACTTACCAGAAGGTTTACTGTTTCCCCGCCAAGACCTTCAATATCCATGGCTTTTCTAGATATATAATGCTGAATACGGCCGTTTATTTGCGGAGGGCAACCATTGTAATTAGGGCAATAATGCGCGGCTTCGCCTTCGTTTCTAATTAATTCAGTATCACATTCTGGGCAGGTTTGTGCATATTCTGTAGGCTTGGAATCAGGATCTCTTTTAGTGAAATCCACACCCACAATTTTCGGAATTATTTCCCCGCCTTTTTCAACAAACACCGTATCTCCTTCTCTGATATCAAGTTTCTCGATTTGATCTGCATTATGCAAAGAAGCTCTTTTTACCACAGTGCCCGCAAGCTGCACAGGCTGCAGGTTTGCCACGGGAGTAATCGCACCGGTTCGTCCTACCTGGTACGTAATTTTGTTCAACTTTGTACTCTCCTGCTCTGCCTTAAATTTATAAGCCATCGCCCAACGCGGAGATTTAGCGGTATATCCCAGCTCATCCTGTTGATGAAAACTGTTCACCTTTACCACCACGCCATCGGTCTCATACGGTAAATCGTGGCGGTGCACATCCCAGTAATTTACATAGTCCATTACTGCCGAAGTGCTGGTTTTCAACTCCGATTCATCGGGTACTTTAAAACCCCATTCCCTGGCCTTCTGAAGGCTCTCAAACTGGGATTTTATATTGATATTTTCACCTGTAATATTATAAAGTAAACAGTCTAATGGGCGCTTTGCAACCTCTGCACTGTCCTGAAGTTTTAAACTTCCCGAAGCAGTATTTCTTGGATTAGCATAAGGTTCTTCCCCGGCTTCCACGCGCTCTGCATTCATCTTTGCAAAACCTTCATACGGAAGCACAATTTCCCCGCGAATATGAAATTTTTCAGGGTAATCCCCTTTTAGTTTTAAAGGGACAGATCGTATGGTTTTTACATTATTGGTTACATCGTCGCCCTGGATCCCGTCGCCCCGGGTTACTGCCCTTACCAACTGACCATTTTCATATGTTAAGCTGATGGAAGCCCCGTCATACTTTAGCTCGCAAACATATTCCACTTTCCCGTCTACCAGTTTTTTAACCCTCTTTTCCCAATCTTCCAGTTCTTCCTTAGAATAAGAATTGGACAAAGAATACATTCTGAAATCATGCACCACAGTACCGAAACTTTTTGTTACTGCGCCGCCAACCCGTTGTATAGGTGAATTTTCATCAGCAAATTCAGGATGTTGTTCTTCCAGCTCCTGCAATTCCTTCAGCTTTATATCAAAATCAAAATCACTGATTTCAGATTTATCCAGCACGTAATAATTGTAGTTGTGCTGCTGCAACTCTTCGCGAAGCTGGTTTATTTTCTTTTCAACGTCCATTTTTTAAAGGAAATCATTAAGGTTAAAGTGTTTTTAGCTGTTCGTCCTGATAAACAATCCGGCATTTCTGATTTTCATATATAAAATCCAAACTAAATTCTGAACTAAAGGCTTTATCGTCTACGGGAAACCAGTCTTTTAGATCTTTATTGATCATAATGATCAGACCTTCTGCATCTCCAATAGCGCAGAATTTCTCGAGATTGCCGTCAAAAATTTCGAGACAGCATTCCCTGTGAAGAAAAAAGAATTTCTCTTCAATATTGGTAGTTGCCAGACCAATTTCTGCAATACCGGAGATGCTTTCTGAAGAAAAATACGCCAGTTGCTTGGGGTTTAAATTGCGCCTGGAAATAAACTCGAGAATATTTTTATCGGCATCATAAAAGTAAACCGACTTCGCATTCCAGTTACTGAAATCCACAATTTCATCCTCCCCGCTTTTCTGGATTTCCACCTTATTTTTCAGCCACTGCAAGGCTTCATTTTCTTCATTGTCCGGGATATGAAAGGCGATATGATAAGGCGTGGCATCTTCTTTTTTCTCAAATCTCAACACCGAATAGCCCAAAGTAAGCTCAAAGCTATCTTCATCTTCGTTTTCGATTTCCAGACCCATAACATCCCGGTAAAAAGCCATTTGCGCTTCGAGATTAGAGGTGAAAACCTGCAATTTTTCAATCTTCATTTCGGGAGTTTTAGGTCTGACTTTTATTTAGCCATTTAGGGACGGCCAGTGGTTTAAAATTAGCCATTTTTTCCAGCAGTTCCTCAATATCTTCAGCAACAAGCAACAGGTCGAAATTTGCCTTTTTCAGCAGTCCTTTGCGCACCATGGTCTTCAGCATTTCAATAAGCGCGTCGTAATAGCCGTTACTATTTAAAAGTCCAATTGGATGTTGATGCAGTCCAAGTTGCGCCCAGGTAATAATTTCAAAAAGCTCCTCAAAAGTCCCAAAACCACCGGGAAGAGCAATAAAACCCTCACTTAATTCATGCATTTTCATCTTGCGCTCGTGCATATCCTGCGTAACAACAAGTTGTGGTAAATTTGGGTGCACCACTTCTTTAGTTTGCAAAAAATCCGGGATCACACCGGTTACATCGCCTCCATTTTCCAGCACGCCATTAGCCACCTGCCCCATAAGGCCAAGCTGACTGCCTCCATAAATTAATTTTATCTTCTTTTTTGCCAGGGTTTCCCCTAATTGGTATGCTTCCTGCAAAATAATATCATCATTCCCGTCGCTGCTGCCACAAAATACCGCTATACTTTTCATTTAAACTGAAATTTTCTTAGTTGTCATTTTTATTGCCTCTCAGCATTCTATAATTGCCGAAAATGTCCTTTTTCAGGCATGCTTTAAAACCAAATTTTTTCACCAGAAATTTGGTTTCTTTAGCTAAATATTGGTTAATTTCAAAATACAATTTTCCCTCTGGACGCAGGGCTTTTTTTGCCAGTTTTGCTATTTTTTCATAGAAAATCAGCGGATTCTGGTTCTCCACATAAAGGGCCAGTGCAGGTTCGTAATCCAACACGTTTCGCTGCATCTCTTTTTTCTCCAGTTCCCGCACGTAGGGTGGATTGGAGACGATAATATCAAAATTCTCTAGCTTTTTAAGCTCCAGAACATCCTGCTGAATAAAATTTATGTTCACCGCATTTGATTCAGCATTCTTTTTGGCTATTTTCAATGCTTTTTCTGAAATATCCATTGCAGAAATTTCAGCATTTGGAAGGTTTTTGGCCAGGCTCACCGCAATACACCCGCTACCCGTCCCAATATCCAGGATTTTCAGCTTTTCTTCGGAAGAAACGCCGTCCAGGATCCATTGCACCAGCTCTTCGGTCTCGGGCCTCGGGATTAGCACCCCTTCAGCCACTTTAAATTTTAATCCGAAGAATTCCGTGGTACCTAAAATATATTGGATTGGGTGATGATCCTTCAGTTTTAAGGTGGCACTCTTAAAATGACAATTTTCGGCCTCAGCTATTTCGCGCGTTGGTTCCAACGCCATTTCCAGCCTGCTCATGCCCAGATATTCTTCTGCCAGCAAATTGAAAAAAGAATCAATCTCCTCCCGCGGGTATTCTTCTTCCAGTTCTTTCCTGAATTTTATTTTAAGATCTCTTAGTAGCAAGCTTTATATATTCTTATTATCTATTATTATTGCTAGGAAAAGCTAAAAGCTGAAGGCCTGAAGCCTTAGGTTCTGGCCGGGATATATTATTTTAACAAACCTACAAGGTTTTAAAACCTTGCAGGATCACCCTCTACACACTTATTCCCTCTTTTACTCTTTCACTCTTTCACTCTTTAACTTTTTTACCTTCAAACTATCAACTTTCCAGCTCTTTCAACATCCAAACCGTACAATTATAATGACCCGTATCGCCTAAAGGTTTTTCAAGATTCTGAAATCCGGTTTTCTTATACAGTTTTCGGGCATCCTTCATATAAGGCAAAGTTTCAATATAACATTTTTGAAAGCCTTTGCTTTTGGCAAATTTCAGGCAGGTATCCATCATTTGGGTGCCAAGGCCTTTCCCTCTTGCTTCAGGAAGAAAATACATTTTCTGAAGTTCACAAACTTCCTCTTCAAGACCTTTTAGAGGTGCAATTCCCGCACATCCTATAATTTTACCTTCATTTTCGATAATGAAGTATTCCATTCGCGGGAAATCATAAGTGGCATACATATCCTCCAGCGCCTTATCTTCATAAGCAGTACCAACTTTAGGTACGCCCATTTCGACTAAAACGGCTCTTATAACTTTGGCAACTTCCTGATTATCTTCCGGTTGAATTTTACGAATTTTCAAAGCGCTCATTCTTACTTATTAATCTTATTTTTGGGGTGTGAAGATACATGAAAAATATATAAAAAGGTGTATCGACCTTGCTCGCAATGGCCTTGGGAGGACCTATCCCAACCCCATGGTAGGCAGCGTGGTTGTTCATAAAAACAAAATAATTGGCGAAGGCTGGCATCAAAAGGCAGGCCTGCCTCATGCCGAGGTAAATGCAATAAATTCAGTAAAAAACCAGGAGCTTTTGCCAGAGAGTACAATTTATGTAAGCCTGGAACCCTGTAGCCATTTTGGTAAAACTCCGCCATGCAGTGATTTAATTATTGCTAAAGGAATTAAAAAAGTGGTGATTGGCACCGTAGATCCTTTTGCTGAAGTTGCCGGGAGAGGAATCAAAAAGCTGATGGATGCCGGGTGTGAAGTTGCAATGGGTATTTTGGAAAAAGATTGCCGGGAACTTAACAAGCGCTTTTTTACTTTTCACCAGGAAAAGCGGCCGTATATTATCCTGAAATGGGCGCAGACCAGCGACAAATTTCTTGCTCCGGAAAGTAAAGAAAAGCGGGCGCCGGTTTGGATTACGGGATCGATTTCTAAACAACTGGTACACAAATGGAGAGCAGAAGAACAGGCAATTTTAGTGGGAACAAATACTGCTATTGAAGATAACCCAAAACTGAATACCCGGCTGTGGAAAGGAGCAAATCCTGTGCGGGTCGTCCTTGACAGGAGCGGCAGGATTCCGAAGAAATCTGCTGTACTCGATGGTAGCATAAAAACCATTGTTTTTACTGAAAACTCCGATTCTTGTTCTTCGGAAATTGATCCAGATTCCTTTCAAAATTCTGAAAATCTGATTTTTGAAAAAATAGATTTTGAAACTGAAATCGCTCCGCAAATCTGTGAAATTCTTTATAAACACGAACTGCAATCGGTTATTATTGAAGGAGGCGCAAAAACGCTTCAAACGTTTATAGATGCAGGTTTATGGGATGAGGCAAGGGTTTTTACAGGAAAAGTTAGGTTTAATTCCGGAGTAAAAAGTCCGCAATTAAATGGCAGGTTAGTTAACGAGCAGGAAATTGCTGATGATCATTTAAAAATTTACACCAATGGTAAGCACAATAATATTTGATTTTGGAGACGTATTTGTAAACCTGGACAAAGCCGCCACCGCAAAGGAGCTCGATAATTGCCAAATTTCATCCCTCTCTGAAGACATTTTGGAGAAAAATCTTCAGTACGAAAAGGGTTTAATTTCTTCTGAAGATTTTACAGCGGCTTATTGTTCAGAATATAACCAGCTTAGCAAAGAACAAATGCTGAACTCCTGGAACGCAATTCTAGTGGATTTTCCGAAGTATCGCTTCGATTTTATTAAAAAAATTTCCGAAGAAAAGGATTTTCAGCTTATCCTGTTAAGCAATACCAACGAAATCCATATTGACTGGATCAAAAACAATGTGCCGTTCTTTGAGGATTTTAAAAACTGCTTCGACGCATTTTACCTATCGCACGAAATTAATTTCAGAAAACCAGATGCTGAGATTTATGAATTTGTACTAAAAAAGCACGATCTTAAACCTGAAGAATGCCTTTTTATTGATGACACCAAAGAAAATACAGATGCTGCAAAGGCGCTGGGAATCCACACCTGGAATATTAAGCCTACCCGGGAAGATGTGATAGATCTTTTTACCACTAAGCAGGAATTATTTTGATTTACCTCCTGCTAAGCATTTTATCTTCGAGTATAATATTTGTAGTGTTTAAACTCTACACAAAATTCGGGATAAACACCCTACAGGCGATTATTGTAAACTACTACATTGCCTGTACCGTAGGATTTTTTGGGTATATCGAAAACTTTGATATTTCCAGAGTACCTGCGGAGTCGTGGTTTCCGGGAACGCTGTTCCTGGGGGTGATGTTTATCAGCGTTTTTTACCTGGCGGCGCTTACCACTCAAAAAAGCGGACTTTCGGTAGTTTCTGTAGCTACAAAAATGTCGGTAGCTATCCCGGTTTTCTTCGGCATGTTCCTCTACAACGAAAACACCGGAATTTTAAAAATTATTGGTATATTTTTAGCTTTAGCTTCAGTATATCTTACGTCTATAAAGAAAAAAGAAGGCATTAGTATTAAAAAGAAAAACCTCATCTTTCCGCTTCTGGTTTTTCTTGGAAGCGGGATAATAGATGCCACTATAAAGTTCCTGGAGACCAGTTATGTTTCAGAAAGTGATGTGGGGCTTTTCTCCTCTACAATCTTTGCCATTGCAGGAACTATTGGAACAGGTATTCTACTCTATCAGGTGCTTACAGGCGGGTTAAAAATAACAATGAGGAATATTTTAGGCGGAATTGCCCTGGGGATTCCCAATTACTTTTCAATTTACTTCCTGGTAATGGCACTGCGAAGCCCGGAGTTTGACAGTTCCTCAATTTTTACGATGAATAATGTTGGGATTGTAAGTGTTTCCACTTTACTTGGAATTGCTTTTTTTGAAGAACGGCTTATCAGGAAAAACTGGATAGGAATTAGCCTGGCGATAATAAGCATAATTCTTGTTGCACAAAGCTAAGCACCAAAAATGGCAATTTACGGCATCTAAATTCGTTAAAAATGAAAGACACGTACAAAAGCATCACAAAACCTTCTAGCGAAGTACTGTTTAAAGACCGGAACTCTAAATTTTTTGGTTATGCTTTCCCCGTAAAGACTGAAGAAGAGATAAACATTTATCTGGAGGAATTAAAAACCAAACACCATAAAGCCCGTCACTGGTGTTATGCTTGGCAATTGGGCAAGGAGGATTTTCATTATCGCGCAAACGACGACGGGGAGCCTTCCAACTCGGCAGGAATGCCAATCTATGGACAAATTCAATCTTTTGAAGTCACTAATATCCTTATTGTGGTGGTGCGTTATTTTGGCGGAGTAAAACTTGGTGTTGGCGGGTTAATTAACGCTTATAAGACCGCAGCGCAAATGGCTTTGGAAGCTTCTGAAACGATTACGCGTAGTATAGACCGTGTTTTTCTGATAAAATTTGATTATCCTGAAATGAATGTGGTGATGCGGATGATCAAAGAAAATAACTTAAATGTGCTGGATCAAAAATTAGAATTGGATTGTAAGATAATTCTTTCGATTAGAAAAAATGAAGCTGATGAAATTTTTGAGAAATTTGATGCTACCTATAAAGTTAACATTAAGGAGCTGGATCTTTAGAAGCCTAATCTTTCAAGAATATTTGGTGGGCATTTTACTGGTTTTCTAGTGCCAGAATCCATGAAAACGAGGACCGTATTTGCGGTTGTGATCAATTCTTCTTTCTCATTAAAAATTGAATAGTCAAAAGCGATTTTTACGCCGGGTTTTTCCTTCAGACGGGTTTCAATTTTAAGAATTTCATCAAAGGTCGCAGGCCTTAAAAATTTAAAAGAAAGTTCGAAAACGGGAAGCATAATTCCATTAGTTTCCATACTCTTATAAGAAATCCCTAACTCGGTAAGCCAGTCTATACGGGCCATTTCAAGATATTGAGCATAATTACCGTGATGCACCACACCCATCTGGTCGGTTTCTGCATAACGAACTTTAACATGAGAAATGTGGGATTTCATAGCCTAAAATATAGTATAATTGGACAAGGTTTTGTACTTTCAATGACAGATGGAAGTATGCATAAAATTTTCTTAAAATTCAACCTTAAAAGGATTTTTTTTTCAGATAATTTGTTCACATATTTGTTCTGCCTAAGTACAGAAAGTAACGCTTCTCTGTGCAACGA
Organism: Autumnicola edwardsiae; assembly: GCF_031846505.1. Taxonomy (NCBI): domain Bacteria; kingdom Pseudomonadati; phylum Bacteroidota; class Flavobacteriia; order Flavobacteriales; family Flavobacteriaceae; genus Autumnicola; species Autumnicola edwardsiae. Next base: position 19,479 of record NZ_JAVRHP010000019.1, on the reverse strand, counting down.
ATTTGAACTTTCTACTAACCTATTAATAAGTCAAAATTAGCATGTCGGAAACTGCGCAATCAGTTTGGAATAGCTGTCTAGCTTTTATTAAGGACAATATCACACCTCAGGCCTATAAAACCTGGTTTGAACCAATACAAGCTGTAAAACTTACCGATTGTGCTCTTAGCATTCAGGTACCTTCCAAGTTTTTCTATGAATGGCTGGAAGAACACTATGTTAAATTATTAAAAGTTTCTCTTACCCGGGAATTGGGTGAAAAAGCAAAACTGGTATATGTTATCAAGATGGAAAACACCTATGGTAACAAGTTGCCTTTTACTGAAAAAATACCTAGCAGCCAGCGAAGCAACATGACTTCGCAGGAAGTTGATGTTCCTATTAAAAACAAGAATCCTGAGCTTAAAAATCCGTTTATTATTCCAGGAATAAGAAATGTAAAAATTGAGTCTCAGCTTAACCCCAGCTATAGTTTCGACAATTTTCTTGAAGGTGATTCCAACAGGCTGGCACGCTCTGCCGGAATGGCGGTGGCCAACAAGCCGGGAGGCACTTCTTTTAATCCGCTTTTAATCTTTGGAGGTGTTGGATTGGGAAAAACGCACCTGGCACATGCTATTGGAGTTGAAATAAAAGATAAATATCCCGAGAAAACCGTTTTATATATTTCCGCAGAAAAATTTACCCAACAGTATATTGAGTCGGTTAAAAAGAATAACAGGAACGATTTTATTCATTTTTACCAGATTATAGATGTGCTGATCGTCGATGATATCCAGCTTCTCTCCGGAAAAGCAGGAACCCAGGATGTCTTTTTTCACATTTTTAACCATCTGCACCAAAATGGGAAGCAGGTGATCCTTACCAGCGATAAGGCTCCAGTAGACATGCAGGATATTGAACAACGCCTTTTATCGAGGTTTAAATGGGGACTTTCTGCAGAACTTCAAAACCCCGATTTTGAAACAAGGGTTTCTATAATAAAGAATAAACTCTATCGTGACGGCGTAGAAATGCCTGAAGATATTGTAGAGTTTTTAGCAAATAATATTAAAACCAACATTCGGGAACTGGAAGGCGCGATAATTTCCTTAATCGCCCACTCTTCCTTTAACAAGAAAGATATTACGCTGGATCTGGCTAAGAAGATCGTGGACAATTATGTGAAGAACACTAAGCGCGAAGTTTCCATAGATTATATCCAGAAAGTAGTGAGTGATTATTTCCAGATGGATGTAGACACGCTACAATCCAAAACCCGAAAAAGACATATTGTACAGGCAAGGCAAATCGCCATGTTTTTTGCAAAAAAATTCACTAAAGCTTCTCTTGCCAGTATAGGCTCACAGATTGGCAGCAGAGATCATGCTACTGTACTTCACGCCTGTAAAACGGTAGATAACCTGGCGGCAACAGATAAGCAGTTTAAGAAATTTGTGGAAGATCTAAACAAAAAACTTACGATATAAACTCTTCCTGAATTCTGGAACAGCACCGGATTCTTTCCGTTTTTTGAAGAGATCTGAAAAAGAAAAGAAAAATGAAAACCAAAATTTTAATGGTTTGCCTCGGCAATATTTGCAGATCACCCCTGGCTGAAGGAATTTTAAAAGCTAAAACAGACCCTGAAAAAGTATATATAGATTCTGCCGGAACGGGAAGTTACCATGTAGGTTGCGCTCCAGATGAACGTTCTATTGCCGTGGGAAGAAAATATAGTATTGATATTACCGAACAAAAGTGCAGGCAGTTTGATGTTTCAGATTTTGAAGAATTTGACCATATTTTTGTAATGGATAATGCCAATTATCGGAATATTTTATCGCTTACTGAGAATAAAGATGACGAAGAAAAAGTACAACTTATCCTGAACGAAATCTTTCCCGGTGAGAATGTAGATGTCCCGGATCCTTACCATGGAGGTGATGAGGGCTTCGAAAATGTTTATCAAATGCTCGAGGAAGCTTGCGAAAATATTGTCCAACGCCTGGATTTAAAGTAATATGGCCGATTCTTCATTTAAATACCTGGGAAAACTTTATATGATCCCTACAACTTTAGGAGATTCCAATCCCCTGGAAGTACTGCCACTTCATATAAAAAAGATCATTGAAGAAACAGACGAGTATATTGTTGAGAACGAAAAGACCGCAAGAAGGGCAATAAAGAAGCTAGTTCCCGGTAAGAATCAGCAGTCTCTAAAATTGCATTTACTCAACAAATTTACAGAGGCCTCTGCACTACCAACGTATTTAAAGGCCTGCAAAGAAGGAAAAAATGTTGGATTAATGAGTGAGGCAGGCTGCCCGGGAGTAGCAGATCCCGGAGCTGAAATGGTGAAACTGGCCCACGAAGAAAATATTCAGGTGATACCGCTGGTTGGCCCCTCCTCTATTCTCCTTGCTTTAATGGGAAGCGGCATGAACGGACAGGGATTTACCTTCCATGGGTATCTTCCAATCGATAAAAAGGAGCGTAAACACGAACTGAAGAACCTGGAGCGGATATCCTCAGAAAGGAATCAGGCTCAAATTTTTATCGAAACTCCGTATCGCAACAATAAACTTCTGGAAGATATGCAACAGAATTTGCACCCCGGTACGAGGTTATGTATTGCCTGTGAACTTACCCTTCAATCTGAATATATAATAACTAAGGCAATGGAAGATTGGTCCAAAACAAAAGTGGACCTTCATAAAAGGCCCACTATTTTTATTATTCAGAAAGATTTTTAAGCAGTTGGCAAGATTGCCTTCGCCCTCTTTTCCGGCTGGATAAATGAAGTATCATATCCACCAAACTTCTTCATATAATTTTTTATACTTGTACCAAAAGCATCGCTAAAAGCATGGGCTCCCCAGCTTCTAAGGTACTTCTTTACACTTCCTGGACCTGCCAAATGTGCTGCTGCAAGGATTCCAGACTCAGTTACCTCAACACCGTTAATTGTTTTACCACTAAATCTTTTAATATCCCGAATCAAGATCCATTTGTTCCTGGAAGCATTTGCATAAAAGGCAGCTTCCTGCAGTGCCGGGGAATTCATAAACTCCTGTGTGTTATAAATCCCAATAAGCTCCAGGGTTCCTTTCCCAAACTGATATTTCCCCATGTAGCCGTACTCGTTAACAGACTTGTAATTGCTTCGGGATTCTTTAAAACCAAGGGCCTCTTTAAAGCCAAGGTAAGATTTACCTAATTTTGGCAGGTTCGCTAAATGAACCTCCTCAAAGGCTTCATCCTCCAGCAACGGCTCAACTGTATAATCCAACTCCAGGTTTGCAGTAGAGAAACTTTCCAGGTCCAGCTTAGCTGCATCTTTGGTAGAAAAACTGAAAAACATTGTACCTGCAATTGCCGGTAAAATTGAAATTTTCGCGATTTTCTTTCTTTTTTGCATAATATTATGTTTCTGAAGAGTTAATGGCCTTGGACTGGAAATAGCCCAAAATGCCCCCTTCAATTTTGCGCTGCGAATGTACAACAAATTTTATTAATTTGATACACAAGTAGTTAAGGCAAATATAAATAGTATCGGACTTTAACAAACATATAGCATTGGAGGGTTTCAAGACTTACAGACTTGTTAAAGAAAAATACGAAAAATGGTCTTATCGCCTTATGCCCTGCTGGTTGATCCAACGAACATATTCCCGTTTATTGCGGTTATGCTGCGCCAATGTTTCTGCAAATTTATGATAGCCAAAATTTTGAACATCTGCCACGAAATAGAAAAAATCGTGATCCTGATAATTGAGAACAGCATCTATAGACGAAATATCGGGCATCGTTATAGGTCCCGGAGGAATTTCTTTATATAAATAGGTATTATAAGGAGAGTCCAGTTTCAAGTCTTTGTAAAGGACACGCTTTATAATGGTATCGAATTTCTGACTTTCATCTTTAATAGCATAAATAACGGTAGGATCTGCATCGAGTTTCCATCCGTTTTTATAACGATTCATATAAACTCCTGCGACCTTTGGGCGTTCGTCCACCTTCGCAGTTTCCTTTTGAACAATAGACGCCAGGACCATGACCTGTGTTGGAGTGAGATTTATTTCTTCTGCTTTCTCTAACCGCTCTTCTGTCCAAAACCTGTTATACTCCTGCTGCATCCTCTTTCTAAATTCTTCAGCGGAAGTGTTCCAGTAAAATTCGTATTGATTTGGTATATACAAAGACAATGCTTCCCTTTCGGACATATTATTTTTAGCTAAAAACTGCTGATCTTTCATAGCCTGAAGCAACTCTGCACTGTCGGCTTCAATTTGATTCGAAATTCTTCCAGCCAGGTTTTCCAGTCGCTCCTGATTGTTGAAGCGCACTTTAACTGGTGCATTTCTACTCCTGAGCACATTCACAATTTCATTATTATTCATATTCCTCTTCAGAATATAGCGCCCGGGCCGGATACTGGATTTATATCCTTTCTTTTCGGCTACCATTTCAAAAGATTCTATATTTTTCAGCAATGGCTGGATGCTATCTACGAGGGTATTGTAGTCGGCTCCCGTCGGAATGTAGACAACCGCCTGCTCTTCAGAAAAATCTGTATTTGCAGAAAACACGCTAGTATAAGCATAATAGCCCACAGCAGAGAGTGCAATAACAACCACCGCGGCCACAATAAATATTATGTTCTTTTTAGACATTATTTACAAGTTGGTACAAAATTTCATCCTTAAAGCTTCCATTAAGAAAATTCCATTCTTTTTTCACACCCACTTTTCTAAAACCTCTTTTTTCAAAAAGATTAACACTAGCCAAATTTCCATCAGTAATGTTGGCGTAAACCTGGTGCAGTGCAAGGTGCTTAAAGCAGTAGTTACAGATCAAAGAAAGACTTTCTGCGCCATAGCCCTTACCGCGGTCGGTGGTTTCAGAAATTAAAATTCCGATTGCCGCCCTGCGATCTTTCGGCTCCAGGTCAAAAATATCTATAAGACCTATAGCTTTATGCTGCCTGTTGCAAATTACAAGCCGTAATTGCCTGTAGTCATAAATATCGCGATGTGCGTTTTCCAGGTATTTCTTTATCATAAAACGGGAATAGGGAACCTGAGTCGCACTCACTTCCCAAAAATCTTCGGTATTTTCGAGCTCGTGAACAAAGTCCAGATCTTCGGGCTCCAGTGCACGCAAATAGATTTTTTCCCCTTCCAGTGTTAGCATTCAATTTCTCCTTTAAAAACCTGTTCTGCCGGTCCCGTGAGCCAGATATTTTTGTAGTGGTCCTCTTCTTCTTTTTCAAAAGAAACGGAAAGTTCTCCTCCAGGTACAATAAGTTTTATAGTATTCCCAGTGGCTCTACCAGAAGCATTTGCAGCTATAGCCACGGCAGTAACGCCGGTGCCACAAGATAATGTTTCGTCCTCCACTCCCCGCTCATAGGTGCGTACCAAAAATGTGTTCTCCTCTTCAGCTTCAACAAAATTTACATTGGTCCCACCATTATTTACATAAGCATCAGAATACCTGATTGCAGCACCTTCTTCTTTAACTTTAAGGTCTTTTACATTTTTAGTAAAGACGATATGGTGTGGTGAACCGGTATCCAAAAAGGATACATTTCCAAATTTTCTGATTTCGCTCACATTCTGCATCTGGAGACTCACCATTCCAGCCTTTACCTTAGCTTTATGGGGACCATCTACTGCAGTAAACACAGCCTCATTTTCTATTACTCCCAAATATTTTGCAAAAGCAACCAGGCATCTTCCACCATTACCACACATACTGCTCTCGTTCCCGTCTGCGTTAAAATAAACCATCTTAAAATCATCGCCTTTTACGTCTGGCTCTTCCAGAAGAATTAGCCCGTCAGCTCCTATGCCAAATTTACGGTCGCAAAGAAGCCTGACAAGTTTGGTATCCTTTTTGGAAAGTATTTTATGACGATTATCAATCATCACAAAATCATTCCCGGTGCCCTGATATTTATAAAACTGGATCTTCATAATTCTGGTTTAAAACGGGCACAAATATACAATAAAGCTTAAGAATTTTGCGGTGTTAAAGGGTCGTTAAAGCTGAAAAGCAAGCATACTAAAAATTTTAATTTAACCGTTTAATTAACAAATACATTTCAGAAATATGAAAAAATTAGCAACTTTACTTATTGTTTCTGTTTTAGGAGGAGTTCTTACCTTAGGTAGTTATAAATTATTTTTTGAAGAAGAACCAATTTCATCAAATTTCGCCCTTCCTTCTACAGAAGCAACCAGCAATTTTATTCCTGCAAATTACACAGACAGGGTTTATGGGACTAATGCCGACTTTACCGAAGCAGCAGAAAATACTGTACATGCAGTGGTACACGTTAAAAATGTAGCAGTTTTTAATGGATCAAGAAATCCTTTTGAATTTTATTACGGACGCAGAGGCGGAAGTGAAGGAAAAGCTGTGCAGGGAGCAGGTTCCGGAGTTATAATTACACCTGACGGATATATTGTGACCAACAACCATGTTATTGAAGGAGCCAGTGAACTGGAAGTGACCTTGAACAATAATCAAACCTACATGGCAGAGGTTATAGGGACTGATAAAGCTTCAGATATCGCCCTGCTAAAAGTAGATGCCGAAGGTTTGGATTATATTCCTTTTGGGAATTCGAACAATGTGAGGTTGGGAGAATGGGTATTGGCCGTAGGAAACCCTTTTAATTTAAAATCTACGGTGACTGCGGGAATAGTAAGTGCCAAAGCCAGGGACCTTAACACTGCAGACGCTATCCCTCAATCTTTTATACAAACAGATGCTGCAATAAACCCGGGTAACAGTGGTGGTGCTTTAGTAAATATCAATGGCGAATTGATAGGAATTAATACCGCAATTACATCAAAAACCGGAAGCTATGTGGGTTATGCTTTTGCTGTTCCATCCAACAATGCACGCAAAATTGTTGAAGATATTATGGAATATGGCGATGTGCAAAAAGGAATTTTGGGAATAAGAGGATATAGTGTTACCCAGCGTGCCGTTGAAGAATTTGATCTTGATGCCACACAAGGCGTTCTCGTTGCAGACATTAGTCCTGGCAGCGGAGCTGAAAACGCAGGAATCAGAGAGAATGACATTATCCGGAAAATTGACAATATCGAGATCAACAAGCTTTCTGACCTTACAGGATATATTAACTCAAAACGTCCTGGTGATAAGGTTGCAGTAACTCTTTTACGAGACGGGCGTGAACGGGAAGTAACAGTAACCCTTACAAAATATGAGGTTTATAGAATTAGATCTATAGGACTGGAAGTAGCTAATGCGTCCAAAGATGAATTACGCCGGTACAATACAGATTATGGAGTGAAAATAAACCAGATCTTAAGGAACGATCTTCCTGCAGATGAGTTGGCCGGCAACATTATTACCGAAATTAACAATGAAGAAGTCCATAACATCCAGGATGTTGAAAGAATAATTGAAGGAAAAAGAAGTTCAGATCCTGTTGTTGTAACTTTTATTGACGAAAATGTTGAAAAACAAAGGGTCGTTTGGAGGTAATTTTTCTAACCCTGTTTAAAAGCTCCCTCTTCTTTAAGAAGGAGCTTTTTTTTTTGCCTTACCTAAACCTATAGAAGATATTTTGTTTAAAGACAGTACAGAAGAGCAATAAAAAAATGCAATATTAAGAATTGCATCTATTTGCAAATCCATTCTTTTTCAGGAAATTTGCATTCAGGAAAATTTATCGGCAATAACTTTTTTGAGGGAACGTTGTGTGATAGAACCAAAAAATGAAACCTCTAAAGGAATGAACAGAACTATTTTTACCTTTTTGCTTTTTTCTGCACTTTTAACGCAGGTAAAAGCTCAGGACAGTCTTCAAAACAATCAGCCAATTCGGGCAGAGTTTGATGAACTTATTGAAACCTCGAATAATTACCAGGGGTATAAAGTTGTGGAATATGACAGGCTTATAGAGCTTCGGAATACCACTTCAGAATATATTGAAGAGCTAAAAAATGAAATTACGACCCAGCAAAATACTATAGACAGGCAAAACGAGGAACTGGAAGAATTTGAGACACAACTACAGGATACTGAAGCTGATTTAGAAAAGGTCAACAACGAAAAAGATGCTATTACCTTCCTGGGAATGCCATTTAGCAAAGGAGGTTATAAAACAGTAATGTGGAGTGTGGTAGGTATTCTTATTCTTGCTCTTCTACTCTTTATCTATAAATTTAAAAGTTCCCATGCTACCACAAAAGAAGCACGAAAAAAACTGGAAGAGACTGAACGGGAGTTTGATGCTTATCGGGCAAAAGCCCTTGAGAAAGAACAACGACTGGGGAGACTGTTGCAGGACGAGCGGAACAAATCTTCTAATCCATAGGGAATTCGTCAAAATCTGGTAATAATTCCCATCTTTGCTTCCTAAAAACACAGCAATTGTTATGCGCATTGACATCATTACAGTGGTTCCCGATATTTTAAAGAGCCCTTTTGAAGCATCTATTTTAAAACGCGCAATCGAAAAAGGGCATGTAGAGATTCACCTTCATAATTTGCGCGATTATGTGACTGACAATTATAAACAAATAGACGACTATCAATTTGGCGGAGGTGCCGGGATGGTAATGATGGTGGAACCCATAGACAAATGTATTTCGCAGTTAAAATCTGAAAGGAATTATGACGAAGTAATTTATATGACCCCCGATGGGGAACGACTGCATCAGAAACTGGCTAATAAAATTTCCTTACTTGAAAATATCATCATCCTCTGCGGTCACTATAAAGGTGTGGACCAGAGAGTGAGGGATCAATTTATCACCAAAGAAATTTCTATTGGGGATTATGTACTCTCTGGCGGCGAACTGGGCGCAGCTATTTTATGCGATGCTGTAATCAGGCTAATTCCCGGCGTTTTGGGTAACGAAACTTCAGCCTTAACCGATTCTTTTCAGGATAATTTACTGGCTCCCCCGGTATATACCAGGCCTGCAGATTATAAGGGCTGGCAGGTTCCGGAAATATTAACTTCAGGTAACTTTCCAAAGATTGAGGAATGGCGGGAAGAACAGGCCTATCTGCGAACCAAAAATCTGCGTCCCGATTTACTTGAAGAGGATGAAAAATAACAAACTAAGGGACTTGCATTTAAAATTAAAATATTTACTTTTGCACTCATTCTAAAATAACCTCTGGCGAAAACCGTGAATGTTATTTCAGAAATATTTTAAACAAAGAAATATGGAATCATTAATTAAGTACGTTCAGGAAGAGTTCGTTGCAAAAAAAGATTTACCTGAATTTTCAGCCGGAGACACAATTACCGTGTATTACGAAATTAAGGAAGGTCAGAAAACCCGTACTCAGTTCTTCAGAGGAGTTGTAATCCAAAAAAGAGGAACCGGGGCCTCTCAAACATTTACCATTAGAAAAATGAGTGGTACTGTGGGTGTTGAACGTATTTTCCCTCTAAATTTACCGGCAATCCAAAAGATTGAGATAAACAAAAGAGGTAAAGTTAGACGAGCAAGGATCTATTACTTTAGAGAACTTACCGGTAAAAAAGCTCGTATTAAAGAACAAAAGAGAAAATAATTTCTCTTATAAAGTAAGCTGTAAAAGCCTCCGGTACCGGAGGCTTTTTTTATGAACAAATGTGAATAAAAGCTGTTTATAAAGTGTTGAAAACAAAATAGTTAAACAAAAGCTAAAATTGTTTTCTGAAAAGAAGTTTCTCTTTAATTTTAAGTAAAGAATCTAGCTTCAAAGAAATGACAAAAGGATTTTCCATGAAAACTAGAATTTGTATGTAAAGAAAAAAAGTCTTTGCATCTGGTTTTTATCTTCTATATAACGTTAATTTTTTGCTGTGTCAAAAGTAGTTTGAAAGATAAAACCCTTTCCGGAGCACTTTACTTCTAAAGTAAACAGTTGTCCCGGATGAAATGACCTCCACCTAAAAGCCTTTGAGCTTAAGGATAAATTCCGTGGTGAATAAGAGATTATTTCAGTAGAAGCCATTTCATTTTAGTTACTAAGATGAAATGGCTTTTTTATTTGCTCTAAGTTTTAGGAAGCTTTTAGTCTTTTCAGGTTATGAAAAAAGCCTTAATTATGTTATATTGCGGGGGTTGAGGACGCCCTGGCTAACACCAGGGCGTTTGCTAAATAATCTTATCATAAAAACACATAAAAAATGGCACAACAAACCAAAATTATTTATACCAAAACTGATGAGGCTCCTGCACTGGCCACGTATTCTTTTCTACCTATAGTGCAAAAATTTACAGAAACAGCAAATATCGATCTTGAAATTAAAGATATTTCCCTGGCTGGAAGAATCCTTTCCCAATTTCCTGAATATTTAAAAGATGACCAAAAAGTTTCTGATGCCCTTGCAGAACTTGGAGAACTTGCCAAAAAATCGGAAGCAAATATTATAAAGCTCCCAAATATCAGTGCCTCTATTCCTCAGCTAAAGGCAGCTATAAAAGAACTTCAGGAAAAAGGATTTGATATCCCCAACTATCCTGATGAACCTTCGTCTGAAGAAGAAAAGAAAATCAGGGCTAATTATGATAAAGTAAAAGGTAGTGCCGTAAATCCTGTGTTAAGGGAAGGAAATTCCGATAGGCGTGCACCTAAAGCCGTTAAGAATTTTGCTAAAAAGAATCCGCACAAGATGGGAGAATGGAGTGCAGATTCAAAAACTCACGTTGCCACAATGGATTCAGGTGATTTTAGACATACCGAAAAGTCTGTTACTATTGCCAAAGAAGGAGATGTAACCATTGAGTTTACTTCTAACCAAGGTGAGAAAAAAGTATTAAAGGACAACATTCATTTATTGACCGGCGAAATTATTGATGCCGCCGTAATGAATAGAAAAGCACTTGTAGAATTTTTGAGAAAACAGGTTCAGGACGCCAAAGACAAGAATGTACTTTTTTCTCTTCATATGAAGGCTACAATGATGAAAGTTTCTGATCCTATTATTTTTGGTCATGCTGTAAAAGTCTTTTTTCAGGATATTTTTCAGAAATACGGACAGGACCTTAAAGAAGCGGGTGCCGATCCAAACAGCGGTCTGGGAGATATTCTAAGTGCTTTGGACAAGCTTCCGGAAGATAAAAAACAAGAAATAGATGCAGCTATACAATCAGATCTAAAAGACGGCCCTGACCTTGCCATGGTTAATTCTGATAAAGGAATTACCAACCTGCACGTACCAAGCGATGTGATTATTGATGCATCTATGCCCGCTATGATTAGAACATCTGGCCAGATGTGGAATGCAGAAGGAAAACAGCAGGATGCAAAAGCTGTTATTCCAGATAGCAGTTATGCCGGAGTTTACCAGGCCACAATAGATTTTTGTAAGAAAAACGGCGCATTTGATCCAACGACCATGGGAACAGTTCCTAATGTTGGTTTAATGGCCCAAAAGGCAGAAGAATATGGTTCCCATGATAAAACTTTTGAAATTCCTGAAAAAGGAACTGTACGTGTTATAAACAATGCCGGAGAGGTACTCTTAGAACATGCAGTAGAAGAAGGTGATATCTGGAGAATGTGCCAGGTAAAAGATGCTCCTGTAAGAGATTGGGTAAAACTTGCCGTAAATCGTGCAAAAGCTACCGGTAACCCAACGGTTTTCTGGCTTGATAACGAAAGAGCACATGATGCACAATTAATTGATAAAGTTCAGAAATACCTACCAGAGCATGATACCGATGGGCTGGACATTAGAATACTGTCTCCTGTTGAAGCTACAGAATTTACGCTTAGAAGGGTAAAAGATGGAAAAGATACCGTATCTGTAACAGGAAACGTACTTAGAGATTATTTAACCGATCTTTTTCCAATACTGGAGTTGGGAACAAGTGCAAAAATGCTTTCTATTGTACCGCTTATGAATGGTGGTGGTTTATTTGAAACCGGTGCCGGCGGATCTGCCCCTAAACATGTTCAGCAATTTGTTGAAGAAGGACATTTACGATGGGATTCTTTAGGAGAATTTCTTGCACTGGCAGTTTCACTGGAACATGCGGGTCAAAAATATGATAACAAAAAAGCCCTTGTTTTATCTGAAGCTTTAGACGATGCTACAGACAAGTTCCTGGATAATAGAAAATCGCCTTCCCGTAAAGTGAATGAGCTGGATAACAGGGGAAGCCATTTCTATTTGGCACTCTATTGGGCACAGGCTCTCGCAAATCAGGAAAAAGATTCGGAAATGAAGGAATATTTTGAAAAAATAGCAAGAGTCCTGGAGATAAAAGAAGATGAAATTGTAAAAGAATTGATCGAAGCTCAGGGTTCTTCTGTGAACATAGGAGGATATTATAAACCAGATGAGGAGCTAACCTCTAAGGCCATGAGACCTAGTGAAACTCTGAATCAGATTTTAGCGAACTAAAGTTCAGAAAGTATAATTCTAAAGAGGCTGTCCAAAATTGCCAATTATCGTCCTCATGTAATTTACATGTTGACTTTAAATGAATTTAGGACAGCCTTTTTTATATTGCTATTGTAATAGAAGAAATAATTTCCCAGCCCAGAGTAGATGAAACCAGAAGTTTCCATAATTATTCCCACTTTTAACCGTGCACATACGATTATAGAGACTTTAGATTGTGTCTTTAATCAAACACATCAAAATTGGGAATGTATTGTTATTGATGACGGTTCTACAGATGGAACAGAGCAATTGCTAAAGAAAAAAATTTTCCACGATTCAAGGTTAAGCTACATCCAACGACCAAAAAGCAGGAAAAAAGGTGCAGCCTCCTGCCGAAATATAGGTTTGGAAAACGCAGCAGGAGAATTTATTCAGTTTCTGGATTCTGATGATATTATTGCTGAAAATAAACTGGAAGAACAAATTGGATTGCTTAAGAAATCAAGCCCAAATGCCATAGCAACTTCAAAATGGGGAAGAATGCAGCCAGATTGGGAATTTCCGAAGATTCATGAGAAATTGCCAACCTATTACAGTACAAAAAATCCGCAGCAGTTACTTACCACATTCGGAGAGAATTTTACCTATTTCCCTCTTCATGTTTACCTTATTCCTAAAGCGCTAGTAGAAAAAGTCGGAAACTGGAACGAACAATTAACGGTAAGCGACGATGGGGAGTTTCTATGCCGTATGATCTTAAGCAGTTCAGAAATTGTTTTCTCATCCCACACATATGCCATTTATAAGCAAGGAGCAGGCAATCGCCTTAACGGACTTTTATCTGAAGAAGGAATTGCAAGCTATATTAAGGCCTGGAAGAGTATTGAAGAAGAAATATACCGTAGTATCGGAATTAAAAATCATGTCTTCGTAAAGCAGGGAAAGCTGAATTTTTATAAACGCATTAAGAAGCATAATCCCGCTGTAATTGAAGAATACCCGGATTTTTTTAATTCGCGAATGTCTCTCTTCAATTACTTTTTCCTGAAAATTTTTTCAAAGTTGAAATCAAATCTGTGAAACCAACAATTTCGGTAATAATACCAACATACAACCGGGCTCATATTATAAATGAAACCCTGGATTCTGTACTTGATCAAACATACGCTAATTGGGAGTGTCTTATTATAGATGATGGCTCTGGAGACAATACGAAAGATGTAATTAAAAAATATCTACGTGATGAACGCTTCAAGTATTTTAAAAGACCCGATGGACGGGAAAAAGGCGCCTGTACCTGCAGAAATATTGGAATAGAGAAGTCTTCAGGTGATTATATTCAGTTTCTTGATTCTGATGATAAACTCAGCTTAAATAAATTTGAAGTTCAGCTAAAAAAATTGGAAAATGCTTCTCCCCTAAGCTTCGCAACCTGCAAGTGGGGCGGATTAAAACCAAAATGGAAGTATCCGCGAATTTATGAAGGTCTTGCTTCCTATATCAGCACAAAAGAACCTCTAAGATTGTTAAACCGCTTTGCCAAATGGTTTACTTTTTTACCCATACACGCTTATCTTATTCCGCGTATACTCCTGAAAAAATCAGGAGAATGGAAAAATGAGCTAAAAATAAACCAGGACGGGGAATTTTTCACCCGTGTGATCCTACATTCTTCAGAAGTGATATTTTGTAAGGAAACCTACGTCCTTTACCGCACAGGCAGCGGAAACCGCATAAGTACCAGGAGAGATACCAAATCTGGCATAAATAGCTACATTAAAAGCTGGAATTTTATTGACGACGCAATAGCTGAAAAAATAAATATTAAAAACCATTTCTACGTTAGGCAGGCAAAATCTGCTTTGTACTTTTCTACAAAAGACAAACACCCGGAATGGCTTAGTGTAAATGAAAGTTTTTTTCTTGAACGTACCCCCAATCTTCTTTATAAATCCTTAAGACTCCAATCCAGAGTAAGGGACAAACTACTCGTAAAACAAATCCCTCTTAAAAAGTAGCCCCGGAAAAATACTTTGAGAAACAAGCTGGATGTATCTTTTCACAAACTCACTTTTCTTCCCAATAATCTTCAGATTCTCAAAAAATAATTCCTTAAAATTACTATATCCCTATAACCGTACTAATGATACGTTAAACCAGAGTATGAAACTTTATAGAAGGTTCCAATTTACGAACTTTGCAAAATGAAAAATTCACCAGAGGGAAGAAATAAGAAAAAAGAATCCATTATTCTTGTGGTTCTGGGAACCCTTATTGCTCTCGGGCCTTTTTCAATAGATGCCTACCTTCCAGGTTTCGCAAGGATAGCCGATGATTTTGACACCACTATAGGGAAAGTCGGACTTACTTTAACCAGCTACTTTATAGGTATTTCTCTTGGGCAGTTGGCATATGGACCAATAATGGATAAATACGGAAGAAAGAAGCCTCTGCTAACGGGTCTTCTTATTTATTTTATTGCAGCTCTTAGTTGTTTCTATTCGCCAAACCTGGAGTGGTTAATCGTTTCCCGGTTTTTTCTTGCTATTGGGGCAGCCGCCGGGATGGTTGCCGCAAAAGCTGTTGTAAGGGATATCTTCCCGGTAAACGAAGTTGCCGGCGCAATTTCCGTCTTAATGTTAATTATGGGTGGAGCTCCAATTATTGCTCCAACCGTAGGAAGTTTTATTATTGAAAGTCTTGGATGGAAGACTATTTTTCTGTTCCTGGCACTTTTTAGTTTTTTAATGATCCTGAGCGTCTATAGATTTCTTCCGGAAAGTATTGTTCCAAATAAAAAAGTACAACTCCGGGCAAAACCAATCCTTAGCAAATACTTTGGCATTCTCACACATGAGAAATTCTGGAGTTTTTCCATGGCAGGAAGTTTTACTATTGGAGCTATGTTTGCCTATATTTCTGACGCTCCTAAGCTGTTCATGGGAAATTTTGACCTCTCTCAAAAGGAATTCGGAATGTTGTTTGGAATTAATGCGGCCGGCCTGATATTAGGAAGCCAGATAAACCGCTTGTTCCTGAAAAAATTTACCACCTTCCAAATCACTTTTTTTAACAGCATAATTCTGGTTGGATTAGCCTTTCTATTCCTTTTAAACGGAATGATGGGCCCAAACTTTTATGTGACAGTGGGACTGCTTTTCTTTATTTTATTCCTCCTTGGATTTCAAAACCCTAATACCACAGCGCTGTCCCTGGAACCTTTCGCCACCAAAGCAGGAAGAGCTTCAGCATTAATAGGTAGTTTAAAGATGATCCTGGGAGCTTTGGCTTCCTTTACAATCAGCCTTTTTCATGATCCGGGAGTAATTCCTTTGGCTGTTGTTTTGTTGTTTTGTTTAATGGTAAGTTTTCTTTTACTACTCCGCTTTTCGGGAAAAGAAAAAAGAAAGCTCGCACTTAGTGGTCATTAAAGTTTCAACAAAACCTAAAGCTTTTTTAATTAGGCTCCTGTAATGTATCTTTACAGAAAAATTGAATATCCAAAAGCTCCTACTTCTTATATTTTGTTTATCCTCTTCCCTGTTTCAAGCCCAGGAGACATTTAACATAAGCGGCACCATAACAGATGCTGCCAGCAATGAAACACTTATTGGTGTAAATGTTATTATTCCTTCTCAAAGCACAGGCGTTGTCACTAATGAGTATGGTTTTTTTTCTATAAAACTTCCCGAAGGCACCTACACCATACAAATTTCATATTTAGGTTATGAAACAATATCACGGCAAATTAACCTTACCAAGGATACTTCGGTTAACATCGGGATGACGGAATCTTCAGAGAACCTTGAGGAAGTTGTTATTTCAGAAGATGTTGAAGGTATAGATATTGAAAGTCCGGCAATGAGCGTAAATAAACTTTCTATAAACACTATTCAAAAACTGCCCGTGGTTTTTGGGGAAGTAGATATCGTCAAATCACTACTTTTACTTCCGGGAGTATCTAACGCGGGCGAAGGGTCTTCTGGATTTAATGTGCGTGGAGGCGCTGCAGACCAAAATCTAATTCTGTTAGATGAAGCTACAATTTTTAACTCGTCCCACTTGTTCGGGTTCTTTTCTGTCTTTAATCCCGACGCGATAAAGGATTTAAAGCTATACAAGGGGGGAATTCCTGCAAAATACGGGGGCAGGGTTTCTTCGGTACTCGATATCTATCAGCGAGATGGGAACAGCAAAGAATTTGAGGCGCAGGGAGGTATAGGTGTCATTTCCAGCAGGCTCCTGGCAGAAGGTCCTATTGTGAAAGACAAAGGTTCCTTTTTAATTGGTGGAAGAAGTTCTTATGCTCATCTTTTTCTTAAGTTAACAGATAATGAAAATTCTGCATATTTCTATGACCTTAATACCAAACTCAGCTATAGGATTGATGCTAAAAACAAATTGCTCTTTTCAGGGTATTTTGGGAGAGATGTCTTTAGCATTAGCGAAAATTTTGAGAACACTTATGGAAATACGGTGCTAAACCTGAGGTGGAATCACTTAAATTCTGATAATCTTTTTAGTAATTTATCTCTCATCTACAGTGATTACCACTATGGCCTCCAGCTTAATCTCGTACAGTTTAACTGGGACAGCGGAATCAAAAACTTCAATTTAAAGTACGATTTTAATCATTATCTCAACGATAAATTCCAGTTGAAGTACGGCTTGCATAACACGTACTATGAGTTTAATCCCGGAGAAATTCAGCCTACAGGTGAAGATTCAGGTATTAATTATCTTAAGCTTAACAATAAATACGCACTGGAAAGTGCTCTGTATTTTTCAGCAGAACACGATATTTCAGATAAAATTAGTGCTGAATACGGAGCCCGATTAAGCGGATTTTTCCGGTTAGGACAGGACGAACTGAATGTTTATGAAAATGATCTTCCGGTAGTTTATAACGAGTCGCAGGATATTTACACAGAAGCCACGCCCATTGGAGTGCAAACCGATAGCCGCAGTAAAGTCATAGCATCGTTTCTTAATCTGGAGCCTAGGTTATCCATATCGTATAAGCTGAATGAAAATGAGTCGTTTAAGGCCGGTTACAACCGGATGACGCAGTATTTACATCTAATTTCCAATACGAGCTCCCCTACTCCAACAGATGTCTGGACGCCCAGTGGCCCTTACATAGAACCACAAATCCTGGATCAGGTCGCCGTTGGGTACTTCCGCAATATCGATAATGGTAAATTTTCGCTTGAGGTAGAAAGCTTTTATAAGAAAATCAAAAACCGGATAGATTACCTTAACGGTGCCAATTTAATAGCCAACAATGCTATTGAAACTGCTGTTCTTAATGGGAGAGCAAGAGCATACGGTCTCGAGGTCTTACTGAAAAAGAATACGGGAAAACTTACAGGATGGCTTGCCTACACCCTCTCAAGATCTGAACAACAAACTCCCGGTCGTACGGCCAACGAAACCGGCATCAACAACGGAGACTGGTATAACACCAACTTTGACAAAACTCACGATCTAAGCCTAACCACGTCTTATGATCTGAATAAAAAATGGCAATTCAATGCCAACTTTGTTTTCCAAACAGGGCTGGCAACCACTTATCCTACCGGCAACTACAAGTATATGAATATTACTGTCCCGGTTTATTCCAAACGCAACAGCAACCGCCTACCGGCCTATCACAGGATGGACCTATCTGCCACCTACACGCCTAATAAAAAAGGAAACAAAACCTATGAATCCTCATGGAATTTCGGGATCTACAATATATACAATCGCAAAAATGCCTATTCCATTTCTTTTCGTCAAAACCTGGATACCCAGAGAAATGAGGCGGTACGATTATCCCTCTTTGGTATAATCCCTTCCATTACCTATAATTTCAAATTCTGAAAATGATACGAACTTTAAAAATAATAGTACTACTGCAGAGCATGATTTTGCTTATTTCCTGCGAAGATGTAGTAGAGGTAGATTTGAAGGAAAGTGAACCACGTCTTGTAATTGAAGCCTCCGTTAAGTGGATTAAAGGAACACAGGGAAACATGCAATCTATAAGATTATCCACTACTTCTCCGTTTTATGAACAAGAAACACCTCCCGTAACTAATGCTCAAGTACAAATTACAGACGAGGATGGTGTGGTTTACGTATTTCAACATACTTCAGAAGGAATTTACCAAAATTTTTATTTTAACCCTGTTCTGGAAATGCAATACCAGTTGAGTGTGCAACATAATGAGCAACTTTACACCGCTACTGAAACACTAATCCCTGTTGTAGATATAGATTTTGTAGAGCAGACCACAAACGGAGGCTTTAACGGGGACGAAATAGAAATAAAGACATACTACACCGATCCTGCAGACGCAGAGAATTATTATTTTTTCTCCTTTAAAGAAGAAAGAACCACTTTTGAGATTTACGAAGATGAGTTCACAAACGGGAATCAGATCTTCGGTTACTATTCAGATGAGGATTTAGAAGCAGGGGATCAGGTTTCTATAGAAATGGCCGGTATCTCCAGACCCTATTACGAATATCTTTTTATATTACGTTCACAAATAGGCACAAATGCCGGTGGCCCTTTTGAAACCAAGCCCGCAACCTTAAAAGGAAATATTGTGAACCAGACCAATCAAGAAAATTATCCATTAGGTTATTTTCAGCTTTCTCAGGTAGACACGGCCAGTTACGTAGTAGAATAATCAAGAAAAATTAAAAAAATGAAACGTACTAATCGCGATGTTTTAGGAAAAGGAATCAAGTACCTCTTAATTGCGATGCCACTTATACTAGTAGGTCCTTCTATAATTTTCAGCGCTTTTAACAACCAGGACAAACCCCTATATATTCCAATTCTCATTGGCGGAATATTATTTTCTGCCGCCGCCATCTTCTTTATTTTTAAAGGAATTGTAACCTTGATAAAAGCACTTTTTGACTAGCTTCTCATTAGGAAAGGTAAAGTTAACGATGGAAGTCCGCTCCTATCCCTCACGTCGATATTCATACTAAAGATCGATATTTGCCAATTTTCAGGCATCATTCAAAATTTCAATAGCTCCTTCTTTTTTCAAGGGAAGCTAGCTTTGTCAGCCGAAAGGCTGATAAAAACGGACGGGTAAAATCATAATACAAGAATT
>NZ_JAVRHP010000189.1:0-2718 GCF_031846505.1 Autumnicola edwardsiae | reverse complement strand
GTAGGCTTGATCCCAAGTTCTTCACAAATTTCCTTAATCCGCTTTTGATGTTCCTTGGTCTCTTCCAGGTGGCTTTCAAAAGCTTTCTTTAATTTATCGTCGCTCGCGGTTTTTGCCATTTTAGGTAAGGCCTCTATTAACTGAGATTCTGCACTATAAAGGTCCTTTAATTGATGTTCAAACAAATCTTTCAAATTTTTCATAACTGTTTATTTTAATTATTGGTTACAGTATAAAATTACTTCCGATTAGCATCTGTGAGAGTTAAATGCTTAATAATACTTTGTTGTATTTATATTAAATTCGACTTCCTGTAAAATCTCCCATAGAAGAATGAAGTGTTAAGGGATTTTCTTCCCAGCTTTTTTTGCCGAAAATTGGAGGTAAGAATCAGGTACATTTCTTTATAGAACAACATATAAACAATATCTTTCAGCTTCTGAAAAATCTCTTACGTTTAAGCTGAAATTTACATGAAAATCCTCCATACCGCCGACTGGCATATTGGTAAGAAATTACATAAACACGACCTTTCACAGGATTTTGAGCTCTTTATTCACTGGCTCTGTAATACCATTGAAAAGGAAAAGGTAGATGTCCTGCTCGTCTCGGGAGATGTTTTTGATCTTGCCAATCCTTCTTCGGAAGCCCGAAAACAGTATTACAAAGCCCTTATGGAACTTCGGAAACTGGATTGCAAAATCATCCTTACCGGAGGCAACCACGATTCCCCGGCGATGCTGGATGCTCCCAAAAAAATCCTGCGGGAGCTGGATATGCATGTAATTGGCGGTTTACCTGAACACCTTGAAGATACCATTATTCCTGTAACTGGAAAAGGAGGTTCCCCAGAACTTGTAATCGCTGCACTACCCTATTTGCGGGATTCAGATTTGCGGAGTGCCAACGATGGCTATACGTACAATGATCGGCTGGAAGCCATCAGGAGAGGAATTCAGGGTATTTTTGCACAGGCAGCCGATATTTGCCAAAAAAGATACCCCACTGTTCCTGCTCTTGCCATGGGACATTTATTTGCTGCAGGATCAGAAACTTCAGAAAGTGAACGGGACATCCAGATTGGGAATCAGGCGGCGTTCAATTCGCTTCAGTTTGGGGAATATTTCAGTTATATCGCACTTGGCCACATTCATAAACCGCAAAAAGTCTCGGCTGCTGTGCCTACGTATTACAGCGGTTCTCCCCTTCAGCTCTCCTTCAGCGAAAGAAAAGACGATAAACGTGTGTTGCTTTTGGATTCTAAAAACGGCTGGATCCCGGAAAATATTCCTGTTCCCTCCTTCCGAAGATTACTGAAAATAACCGGAACCGTGGAGGAATTACAGTTTAAACTTGGCGCTCTCGAAACTCATCAAAACCTCGATTCTTTAATTGAAGTGGAAATGAAGGAGGAAAACTATGACGCGACAAAAATCTATTTACTCGACGAGCTGGTCACTAATTTTAATACTCCCGGTTATGAAGTTGTAAAACACAGGGCGACCTTTAAAAATCAGGTAAAATCTGCCGGTGCGCTTTATGAAAATGCACAGCAGCTCGAAGATTTAAAACCGAAGGAGGTTTTTTCGAAACTTGTAGATGAGCATCAATACGACGAGCAAACCAGAAATGAGATCCTTGCCGCCTTTGATGAATTATTGGAAGAAGTTGAAAATAGCGAAAACGATTAAAAATGAAGATCCTAAAAATTGAATTTCAAAATATAAATTCGCTGAAGGGCAGCCACAAAATTGATTTTACAGAGGCGCCCTTTATTTCCAGTTCTTTGTTCGCCATTACAGGCCCAACAGGCAGCGGAAAAAGTACAATTTTGGATGTAATATCACTGGCCCTCTTTAATCATGTGCCCCGCCTGGGAAAGATCACCAAGAATGAAATTCTTTCTAAAGGTGCTATCCTTACCCGCAATCAAAAGGAGGCCTTGGCAGCGGTTACTTATCAGTGTAAAAATGGCAATTTTCGCTCGCAATGGAGTATTTCCACGAACCGCAATGACAACCTGAGGGATTACGAAATGGAGATTCTGGAGGAAGCTTCGGGAAAGATTCTGGACGTAAAAAAATCAGATATTCCGGGGAAAAATGAAGAATTGATCGGGTTAAATTATAACCAGTTTATAAAATCTGTTTTGCTGGCGCAAGGCGAATTTGCGCAATTTTTAAAAGCTAAAAAGGAGGAGCGGGGGGAATTACTGGAGAAGATCACCGGCACCGGAATTTACCGAAAATTGGGAATTAAAGCCTTTGAAAAAAATCGAGCTGTAAACCAGGATATCCAGGAGCAGCAAAATGAAATAAAGCTTATTCAGCAGAAATTGCTTGAGGAAGAAATGCTGAAAAACCGCAAAGAGCAATTTCAGAAGAAAACGAGTGCCTGCGAGAATTTTCAGAAGGAAATTGAAGCGCTGAACAAAGCCCTGGAACTCAAAGAGAATATTGAAAAGCAGAAAAAGGAAATTTCCCGGCTGGAAATTCAAAAATCTGAAGCTTTGGAGAAATTGAAAACCTTCGAAAAAGAACACGGATTTCCACTGAAGCAACATGAAAAGGTTCAGGATTTTTCTGATGATTTAAGGGAATGGAATCAGTTAAAAAAAGAGCTTTTAAAAACCAAAGATGAATTAAAAAATAACGAGGAAAGGCAGAAGGAAAATATGGAAAAAGCCGATGCTCTAAAAAGGCAAATATCGACCTTTAT
>NZ_JAVRHP010000188.1:0-2768 GCF_031846505.1 Autumnicola edwardsiae | reverse complement strand
TCATCCTATGACAGGACAAGCTTTGTAATTTTGAAATTAGTTCCAATAAACACGCGAGTTCCCACAACTCGAAGACAATTCACCCCATAAAAAAAGCCTCTCATTACTGAAAGGCTTTTGCAACTTTGCGGTCTGGACGAGACTGTAACCTTGCTAAACCAGCCCTGTCACTACGGCACTTCTGCCAAATATTTTTATCTATGTTGACGATTTGTGAACTAATTCTCGTGAGTTGTAGTCCAATTTGTTTCGTCTGATGCAAAAATAATAATTCTTTTCAATTAATAACATTTATTACCAATAAATATTAAACTAAAATATTATCAATGGATTGAAAATAAAAATTCAATTAAGAGGGGTTTATTATCATACAATATACACGCAAGGTAAACTCGTAAAATACTTCCATCAAAAGACTACGGCATAAAGTCAACGCTTCTTCCCCTACTCGTTTATTCCGTTTCCTTTTGAGCCAAGATTTTATCTTCCGTTTGGTTTCTGCTCAAATATTGTTTAATCAAAAATTTGAGTATTATGACAACAAAAGCGAGTACCACAAAGAAGCGCAGTACAGCGAAATCTACTGCCAAAAATGAAGTGAAGGGAATGAAAACATCCGTACTTCAAATTCAGAACTTACCATTGGGCAATATCAAGCCCGACCCAGAACAACCGAGAAAGACTTTCAACGAGGATGCATTGAAGCAGCTTTCCGAGAGTGTCGAAAAGCACGGTGTGTTACAGCCAATCACGGTAAGGCAACTAAATGGCCATTACATCATCGTGATGGGCGAACGCCGATATCGTGCAAGCAAGCTGGCAGGAAAAAAGACCGTACCCTGTATCGTGAGAACTTATGAGAACAATGATGTGCTTGAAGTTCAGATTATCGAAAACTTGCAAAGACAGGATGTCGAGCCTACCGAAGAAGCTGAGGCGATTGCTTACCTAAGTGAGAGATATGCACCTACCGAAATTGCAAAGCGATTGGGTAGAACAGATAACTTCATCAGACAGCGATTAAAATTAGCCGGATTGATTGACGGTTTCAAGCACTATGTCCGCAATGGCGAAATGACAATTTCCTTGGGTGTTGGTGTTGCGCTATTTGAACCGGAAGAACAGCAGATGATGTTGGAAACGATGGGCGAAGATTTTAATGCGCATCAGATTAACAGGATGATTAAAGACCAGACCTATGATTTGGAAAAAGCATCCTTTGATGTAGCCGATAAAAAATTGGTCCCAAAAGCTGGGTCTTGTGTTGAATGTCCTTTCAATGCTGCAAATCAAGGCAATCTGTTTGGCGATGGTAAAATGGTTTGTACAAAAGCAGCCTGTTTCGAAACTAAGAAAAGTAAATCGCTCTTGAACCTGATTGAAAAATCCAAAAAAGAGAATATTCTTTTAATTCCTGAAATACGACAATATTGGGCAGATGACGAAAACAATCAGCTCATTATATCGCAATTAGAAAAGAACGGATTGACGGTCTATCTACTTGACGATGTTGAAATTATAGAGAACCCGATTGAGCCAACAATTGAGGATATTAAGATAGAATATCAACATTACGATTATTCTGAAAATGAATTAAAGGAGGAATTGGATGAAGCAATGCAGAATTATAAAGAAGCATTGGAAAAATTCAATTCCGCAAAAGAAGATGGATTTAAAAACGGTATTGTGTTCCGTCCCGATTCATTCCAGCAAAAAGAAATTTTTGTAAAGATTGTTGAAAAATCAAAGAACGATTCTACGGAATATTCCGCACCATTGGCCAACAGAAAAATGGCAGATTGTACACCCGAAGAACAAATCATTAAAATCAACGAAAGAGAAATCCGCAAGAATCAAATAGAGAACAACAACCAGTTTGAAGAAGTTGTGCAGATGATGCGTGAAACAAAATACATTAATACGAAGAAGACACTTTCAATGGATGAAATGGTCGCATTCTCGATATCGCTCTTTGAAAATAATGTGGACTATATGAGTCAACAAAAGTATTTTTCAAAGTTCTTGGGCGACACTTCAAAGATGACTAAAGTTGAAATGGTCGAAAATTTCAAGAAGAAGTTCAAAAAGGAAATCTTTCACAAGTTGATTCGGTATATGCTCACAAAGCAAGTACATTTTGGCGAAAGTAATCACGTCAATAACTTGACGAACATTTCATTCTACAACGCAATGCAGGGCTATTACAAATCCAAGATTGCCGGCATTGAAAAAGAATATGCCGAAAAGAGAGACAAGCGTGAAGCACGTTTGAAAGAGCGCATCACAGTTCTTGAAAAGAAAATTCAGGAACTCAACGAGTAGCTTTTGTTGTTTGAAGAAGGGTCGGCATTCGTGCTGGCCCTTTTTCTTTTTTATGATAGTTTTTTAAAAGATGGGTTCATAAGAAAGGGGTTATCAATCAATAGTTAGCGCAAAGGTAAACTCGTAAAATACACCCATCAAAAGACTACGGCATAAAACCAACGCAACATCCTACGCTTATTTATTCCGTTTCCTTTTGAGCTGAGATTTTAGCTTCCGTTTGGGTACTGCTCAAATATTGTTTAATCAAAATATACCATTATGAAACGAGTATCTAAAAAACCTAAAATTTCGCTACAAGAAGCTGAAAAGCATTATCAGTCGAGTAGAGAAAATTACCAAGTTCAGAGTGGCGAAAGCCACTTGGCTTATTACAGAGATAAGCATCCCAACCATTACCGAATATTATCAGAAAATGTTTAATCTAAATTCAAAAGCTATGTATT
>NZ_JAVRHP010000187.1:0-2788 GCF_031846505.1 Autumnicola edwardsiae | reverse complement strand
GAAATCATTTTGTTGTATTGAATCAAAATATGGTGCCCCTTGTAATGAATATTAAGAATATCGATCTTCAAATATTGATTCAGAAATGTCCGATGGCCAATAATAACAAAGGCGCATTTTGGCTAAGTGCCAATAAAGAAATACGCAATCCATATTAATGGAGAGCAGATGATGACTTGTGGGAGTACAATTGAATTTTTGCAGTAAATTTTCATTTCAAAATCTAGAGTAGATTAAATCCAATAAAAAATTATGATTCACATTATTACCACAGGAGGAACTATTGAAGGTTTGGATTATGAAAACCCAGAAAATAAGTTAGAGCAAAGTAAGATGACTATTCGGGAATTTCTTAATTCCGCCAATGTTTCCTTTCCCTACATTATCGAAAAAGCATTTGCTAAGGATAGCCGATCAATTACCAATGAAGACAGGATTTTTTTGCTAAAAAAATAAAAGCTTCCGATGCAGAAAAATTCTTAATAACCCACGGGACTTTTACGATGGAAGATACCGCAGTTTACCTTGGAAATAAGGGACTTAAAAAAACTGTTGTTCTCGTAGGCTCCTTTATACTGGGAAACTCTAAAAATACGGATGCGCCATTCAATTTAGGCTATGCAATATGTGCCTTACAATTTTTAAAACCTGGTGTTTATGTAGCTATGAATGGCAGGATTTTTCATTGGAGCAATGTTACCAAAAATCTTGAATTCAACAGGTTTGCGCCTAAAAATGAATAAAAATGTTCGGCACCTCAATTCATTGGACCACCTTTTTCTACTTGCTGATAGATACTTTTATTGTAGTTATTGCTGCCATTGAAAACTTTAAACTTAAGCGCCTTAGTTTCCAGAGATATATAATTCTCGGACTTCTGTACATCGCTTACAATACCACCGGGGGATTTTTGCCTATCGAAAATTTAACCGATCCACTTATTCTCCAGTATATTATTACTTACGGGGTTGCCATTGCATTGTGCCTGTATATGATTTATTATCTATTTAAAGATTATGATATTATTTTTTTGAAATTCCGTGCGTCTTTTAAAAATATAGCCATTTTGGTAATTAGCAGTTTTATCCTGTTATTTCTAATCCCTTATGTTTTAACAAATTCCTTGGATTCTGCCAGAATCGTGTTTACTATTCCCACCTCAATCATGGCATTTATTTTTCTCGGTCTGTTTTATAGAAAGATTTCGAATTTGAAAAGCTCTAATAACTTTATTTCAAAACGAAAGAGATTAGCGTTAATAAGTATTAGCTGTATTGTACTCTTACCTATTTTAACCGTAATTGGTGATTACCAATGGCTGACATTTTCGGTGATGAATCTGGCGTTTTATGCAATAACAACCATTGAGATCAATAGATATCTCTATTTCCTAAAAAATAAGGATATTGTATATGAAGTTTTTACATTTAATAAAGAGCAAAAAGATGCTCCAATTAATATAAAAATTATCTATCAGGATTTAACCAGAAGGGAAGTCGAGATTGCAGTATCGATTCTAAACAATCTTTCCTATAAAAAAATTGCCAAAGATCTTTATATCGCCGAGAGCACCGTATCTAAACATGCCTCCAACATCTTTAAGAAAACGGGAGTAAATAGCAGAAAAGAATTTTTATCGCGCTTCCACAAAAACTCATAACCTACAACAACCGGATTCGTTCTGAACCTGATAACAAAGCAGCTGTAAAAACCTCAATTAAAGTATACTCTTTTTATTTTCCGTATATAAATACGGATTTTTCGTAGCTAAATACGCAATATGTTTCAGGGATTCTGTATTGGTGAAATTACATTAGAGTAAAACTACCGCTTTTGCTTTTCTAAGCTGTACATGCCTGAAAAGTACTTATTCAAAAATAACCTGTAAAATGATTGGTAATGGATTTACAGTTACAAGCAGAAATACTACTCGATAAACTGAACGAAATTAAGCTTAAAAACAATGATATTTTGAATAGGGCTTTTCGTTCTATTGAAGTATGCCGTAACGTCCTTAGTTCGTTCAAAAAGGAAATCATTGCGAATAATTTTGATTCCCTTGAACAAGAGATAGAATTTTTTAAGAACATAAAACAAATCCCGCTGGTACAGCTTATTTATTTCTCAGAAATCCATTCTTTAGAAATTCAATTTCCAAAAGCCGACAAAAAAGCCCAACTTAAATTCCTAAAAAAGAAAATTGGCAAGCTTAACCGTTTCTTTTTGTATAATATTGATTTTGGGCAGTATGTCAATTCCAAAGCTACCCATTTTGATAAGGAATATTACACCCGTGATTATTTGAACACCTATCATATAACCACTTCAAAATTCTACTTTCAGGATCCCGAGTTTTGCACTCCAAGAGATATGCTTTTAGGTAAATTCAAAGCATACAATTTATTGGTTGTCTATTTGGATGAACGATTATTTAAGCTTAAAAATAATCTAAATGAGAAAACTGTTAAATCGAATACTACAGAAAAAATCCCCTGGCCATTTACCAATACCGATTGGGTGGAGCTAGTTTATGCTTTAAGTTTTGCCGGAATTACAAATCAAAATGATTTAAGTATTATCAAGCTCTCCAATAAGCTTCAAGAGATTTTTGATTTTAAACCTACCGGAAAAATATACAATACCTACCAAGACATAAAAAATAGAAAACATAGCAGGACATTGTTTTTGGACTCCCTAAGTACCTCTCTAATTTCTGAGATGAACAAGAGTGAAGAATAAATCTAAAAACTGTTAAAAAATGACCGTACTACGGTCGACCTACCGAAAT
>NZ_JAVRHP010000186.1:0-2815 GCF_031846505.1 Autumnicola edwardsiae | reverse complement strand
AATTCACGAATAATTTTTAAGTGCTTCCGTAGAATACTTTTTCAGCGAGTGTCCTGATTCTTATCTCCTGTTTCCTGGTTTTTCGGTTAAGATGAACGCTCAAAAATAGCAATTATCGACCTCTGTTAGTACGAAGTAAGACGGATGAGGGACGAATTTTCTTTTCTCTTTCCTTTTTCTTTCCTCTCAAAG
Source organism: Autumnicola edwardsiae (assembly GCF_031846505.1). NCBI lineage: Bacteria > Pseudomonadati > Bacteroidota > Flavobacteriia > Flavobacteriales > Flavobacteriaceae > Autumnicola > Autumnicola edwardsiae. The sequence continues at coordinate 2,623 of NZ_JAVRHP010000186.1, read as the reverse complement.
TGTGTTGCTGAAATTGGCAGTTATCGGCTTTAAGTTTCACCACGAATACACGAATAATTTTAAATGCTTCCGCAGAAAGTCCTTTCAGTGATTCTCCTGATTCTTGTCTCCGGTTTCCGAAAAAAAGCTTCTATTTTTTCTTTTTCAGAGAATATAAATCCTTTCTTCTGTCCTTCATATTTCTTACACTTCCAAAGTTGTGCAGCTCTTTTAGCAAATCTAAATCTACATCTACCAGCAGCGTACTTTCTGTATTTGGAGTCGCTTCAGCTTTAATTCCGTTTACGGGAAAAGCAAAGTCAGACGGAGTTAAAACGGCACTTTGTGCATACTGAATATCCATATTATCCACTTTCGGAAGATTTCCAACAGAACCGGCAATAGCTACATAACATTCATTCTCTACGGCCCTGGCCTGTGCACATATTTTTACGCGGGAATAGCCGTTTTGAGTATCTGTCATAAAAGGCACAAAAAGAATGTTCATCCCCTCTTCTGCTAAAATCCTGGAAACTTCAGGAAATTCCACATCGTAACAAACTAAAACCCCAATCTTACCGCAATCGGTATCAAAAGTTTCCAGTTTATTCCCGCCCTTCATTCCCCAGGCCGATTCTTCTGCCGGAGTAATATGCAGCTTTTCATAACGCTCATAACTTCCATCCCTTCGGCACAGGTAACCAACATTATACATATGTTCACCTATGGCCTGCGGCATGCTACCGGTAATAATATTGATGTTGTAATTAATGGCAAACTCGCTAAAAGTTTCCAGAAGACGTTCAGTATAACCAGAAAGCCCTCGTATGGCCTCCGGTTCAGAAAGATGATTAAACTGCGCCATCAAGGGAGCGTTAAACAATTCAGGAAAAAGAATAAAATCGCTCTGGTAATTACTTACCGCATCTACAAAAAATTCAATCTGGGAAACCAGTGCTTCATAGTCTTTAAACAAGCGCATTTGCCACTGCACCAAACCCAGTCTTACAACGGTTTTTGTAGTATTTACAAGCTTTTGAGGCTTTGTGTAATAAATATTGTTCCACTCCATTAAAGTGGCAAATTCTTTACTTTCGTGATCTCCTGTAAGGTATCCCTTGATCACTTTCTTTACGTGAAAATCGTTGGACAACTGGAAAGAAAGTACGGGATCGTGGATTTCCTGCAGTTTTACCTTATCTATATACTTTTTTGGAGTCAGCTCATCGGCATACTTGGAATAATTAGGAATGCGGCCTCCAAAAATTATAGATTTCAGGTTAAGGTGTTCGCAAAGTTCTTTTCTTGCCTCATACAATCTTCTTCCCAACCTCATGCCGCGAAATTCCGGATGTATAAAAACATCTATTCCGTAGAGAACATTTCCATTTTTGGTATGGGTAGAGAAATTTTCACCGCCAAGGATTTCCTCATAATTATGGTTATCGTCAAACTTGTCGTAGTCTACAATTATGGAAAGTGCGCAGCCTGCAATTTTATTATCGATTATAATACATAGCTGGCCTTCAGGAAATTTGTTTACAAGCGTCTTAATTTCGCCTTTCGTCCAATATTCATCGGGCATCGCATGATAACTTTTTATCATGGAAACCTTCAACTCTTCATAATCCTTAACCCTTAAATTCCTTAATTCTATTTTTGCTGAATCGATCACTTTTATTTTTTAATATTTGGCTGCAAAGATACTGCCTAATTAAGTGATTCTGAAATAAAAGAAAGTGAACAGAAAATTACCTGAAGAATTATAACTGATACAAGTTATTTTTAATAGCGAACAGGACCAGGCCAACCCTGCTCTTTACTTCAAGTTTTTCGAACAGGCTTTCCCTGTAGTTATCGATGGTTTTAGGGCTTAAATTCATTTCTCCGGCTACTTCTCTATAGGTCATTTCAGAACAGGCATGGTTTAAGAATTCCAGCTCGCGCCGGGTTAGGTTCTCAAATTCTTTCCGGGGATCACCCTTTACCATGGCTTCTGAAACCTCATCACTATAATAATATCCGCTGTTTATAACCGATTGCAAGGCGTAAAAAAATTCATCTGGCTCAATATCTTTTAGAAGATAGCCCCGGCAGCCATTTCTAATCATTTTAATAATATAATTCTCATCATGCTCCATACTTAGCGCAAGCGCTTTTTGTTCAGGATAGTTTTCCTTTAGCCATTCCATAGTCTCCAGACCGTCTTTTACCGGCATTTTTATATCCAGCAAAACAAGATCGGGCCTGTGATTACCACTATTTAAATAATCCACCAGTTCCTGTCCGTTTTTAAAAATTTCCAGAACCTCAAAATCATTATAGGTTTTTATGAGTCCGTTAAGGGACTTAGCAAAGAGCGTGTGATCATCAACGATTATAATCGTTTTCTTCATTTTTTCCAGGGTTAGAAGGATAGGATAAAGATAGAAAAGTTCCCTTGGTTTCTGAAGAATTTAGGCGGAAGTCTGCATTTATAAGTGCAGCCCTGCTCTTCATGTTTAGTAATCCTGAATTTTTATTAACCTCTTCAGAATTAAAACCAACACCATCATCCTGAACTTCGATTTTCAGTGTATCTGAAAAATAAGAGAAGTTTACAATTAACTTTGAAGCTTTTGCATGCTTAGTTACATTCGAGAAA
>NZ_JAVRHP010000185.1:0-2845 GCF_031846505.1 Autumnicola edwardsiae | reverse complement strand
ATGTGGGATTGTTCCATTTTACCCAAATCACTTTCCGACACTGATTGTATTTGTTCCAATGTAGTTTTGGCGGAAGCAGAAACATCGGCAACATTTCCAGCTACAAATGCATCTTTCATATCCAGGTAGGGTTTTAAACTTTTCTCGATTGCTTTTTGCGTTTCTAGCGATAGTTCTATCTTCATTTCCGGCATCGTGGTTTCTTTATTCTCAGCATTGTCTTGGTTCATCATTGATTTTTTACCACGTAACTGCGCAGCTGCATCCACGGTAAATGTGCCGTTGGTAACGATCTCATCACCGTTTTCAAGACCATCTGTTATGGTATAGGTTTCTCCGTTTCTATTCCCTATGGTTACTTCCCGCATTTCAAAAACAGGTTCGTCAGGATTGGTTTTTACGTAAACCACCGAACGTTCTCCTGTCCACATTACCGCCGATGCCGGAACAATAAGTTGCTGTTTCTTGGAAGCATTGACATCCTCTATGTTTCCAGCAACAAACATTCCCGGTTTTAAAAGGTTGTTATTATTTTGTATGGTAGCCCGTACCGTTACCACTCTGGTTTGGGTGTTTAATACCGGGTCAATAAAAGAGAGGGTAGCATCAAATTCCTTATTGGGATAGGCATTGGTGGTCATTTTTATTTTCTGTCCTTTTTTAAATAGGGAAATTTGGTTTTCATAAGCATCAAACTCTGCCCAAACCGAGTTTAGGTTGCTTAATTTCAAAATAGGCTGCCCCTGTTTTACGTAATCGCCTTCTTCCGCCATTTTCTCGGAAACTGTTCCAGAAACCGTGGCATAAATCGGGAAATTCTCACGTACTTTCCCTGATTCTTCAATACTGTTGATTTGGATTTCCGAGAGTTTCCAAAGCTTTAATTTGTTTCGGACCGATTTGTAAAGTTCTGGTTGGCTTTCTTTAAGCGATGCAGTTGTAATAAGCTCCTGTTGTGCTGCGACAAGATTTGGCGCATATATGGTTGCCAAGAGCTGTCCCTTCCGGACTTCCTGTCCTTCATAACTTACATTGAGGCGTTCTATCCTTCCGTCGAAGTAGCTTGCTTGAACAGAATTTGCTTCCTCATTTTCTACAATTTTTCCGGTAAGAGAAATAATATTCCCGTTTTTTCCTTCTGCATCCCCAACTATACTGGTTTGGATATTTGCCAAGGCCATTGCATTTTTTGTCATTTTAAACTGATCGGCTGCAAGGCCATCTGCACTCGATTCTGCCGGAATCAAATCCATCCCACAAATGGGGCAGTCACCGGGTTCGGGCTGCATAATCTGAGGGTGCATAGAACACGTCCACATTCCTTCTGCGGTTTCAGCGGAATGATCGTGATCATCTGACATAGTTGACACGTCCTTAACCGCCATTGATTTATCTACCGATGTACCAAAAATGAGCCAACCTGCAAGCAGTCCTACTAGAACTGCAATGCCTATATATATTAGGTTCTTATTCATAACTTATTTCCTTAGTTTATTTATTTTTTTCCAATCGCTTGATATAAGCTTTCATTTCAGCGATTTCCTTTTCCTGAGCCTTAATAATCCCATCTGCCAATTTCCTTACTTTAGGATCTTTGATCGCAGCTCTTTTACTGGTAAGTATGGCTATGGAATGATGGGGGATCATAGCTTTCATATAAAGCACATCTCCAATTGGTTTTTGAGTGCGTACCAAAGACAGGGCACCAATAAAAAGTACTAGGCTACCGAGATAAATTGCGATATTCTTTTTTCTGTTTTTATACATTTGGAGCATCAAGGAAAGCATAATTACCGCCATTGCCGAAATCCCCAAACAAGCCATATAAAACCGTGTAAGGCTGAAATAGACGTGGTTCCATTCATAGGTGTTCAAATACATTGTAATGTACATTGCTATAAATGAAAGCACCAGCATCACTATAAATTTGCCATAGTTGCTTTTCTTCGTTCCGATGTTATTTTTTTCAGTTGAATTCATTTTTTTATATTTTATTGGTTAGTTGATAGATTTTGTTCGTAATCTGAGTGCATTTCCTATAACGGAAACCGAACTGAAACTCATTGCCAAGGCCGCAATCATTGGGGATAATAAAATTCCAAAGAAAGGGTAAAGTAAACCAGCGGCAATGGGGATTCCCAAGGTGTTATAGATGAGGGCGAAAAACAGGTTTTCCTTAATGTTTTTCATAACCGCGTCGCTCAAATTCCTTGCTTTTACGATACCGTGCAGATCGCCTTTGACCAATGTGATCATTGCGCTTTCAATCGCCACGTCTGTTCCCGTTCCCATTGCAATACCCACATCACTTTTGGCCAAAGCAGGTGCATCGTTGATACCGTCGCCTGCCATTGCAACTACTTTGCCTTCGTTTTGCAGTTTTTCCACTTCCTGCAATTTATTTTCGGGGAGCATTCCTGCCTTAAAATCGGCGAGATTGAGTTCGCTTGCCACGGCTTGTGCGGTATCGTGATTATCGCCCGTCAACATTATTACCGCGATACCCTTATCTTGCAGTTCTTTAATGGCCTTGGCACTTGTCTTTTTAATTTTATCGCCTATCATTACGTAACCCGAAACTTCACCGTCTATCGCCAAATATGAAACTGTTTTTCCTTGTTTCTGAAAAGATTGTACTTCGGCTTCCATTTCTGTTGAGATAGTTGCATTAGCGTACTCCATCATTTTTGCATTTCCCAGATCGAGCTTTTTCCCATCAACCGTTCCTTCTACTCCTTTTCCTGTTACTGCGCTGAAGTTTTGGGTTTTAGAGAATTCGGTATTTTGCTCTTTTCCGTATTTTACAGTCGCTTCTGCAAGTGGGTGCTCACTGGAACTGTTTAGG
>NZ_JAVRHP010000184.1:0-2862 GCF_031846505.1 Autumnicola edwardsiae | reverse complement strand
AAGCATTTTCAAAAGGAGAATTTTTGTGGGGTGATTCACGACTATAAAGATTTTGAGCTTACCGAAATGGCCTATCCCCTTTTTAAGGACCGGGAAATTCCCTTTAAGATTATTTCCTTTGATAAAATCATCCATAGGGTGAATCCCATCGCTCCACGATACCTGGAGAACGAGGAAAGTGTCAATGAAGTTTCCCGGGTTCTGGTGGAAAACCTTCTCGAGCAACGGGAATCAGGTACCTCGGGAACTACAAAATTTTTTAATGATGCCGCAGAAGGGCTAATCGGGGGACTGATCTGGAAATTAAAAACGGATTATCCTAAGTTTTGTACCCTTCCGCATCTTATCGCTATTTATCAGTTTTTAAATACCGATAGCCTGATCCAATTTTTGGAAACCAATACCACTTCCCGTGCAATGGCCGATGCCTTTATTAGCGGTAAAGATTCTGAACGGCAAACGGCGGGAGTAAAAAGTACGCTGGCCAATGCGCTTAAAAGAATCAGTACCCAACAGATTTTTATGGTACTTTCTAAAGATGAGGTTCCGCTTCATATTAATAGTGAGGAAAAGCCTTCGGTTATTTCCGTAGTGAACAATCCCAAATATGAAGCTTCCTACTCCCCGGTCATAGCCACAATCATCCATACCATTACCAAACAAATGAGTGTTCGAAATGCTAAAGCTTCTTTCCTACTGATGGAAGAAGCCCCCACCCTTCGTTTGTTGAATATGCACCGGATCCCGGCAACCCTGAGGAGTTATGATATCGCTACTATTTATGTAATGCAGGATAAGATCCAAAACGATATGATGTATGGGGATAAAGCCAGTAAGGCTATTTTAAGCAATTTGTCCTATCAGTTTTTTGGAAAGGTGAACGATCCCGATACTGCCAAATATTACGAGCGCTTTTTTGAAATTGTGAAAAAGCCCACAACCAGTGTCAACCGCGGGTACAGCCTTGATTTTGATACGAGGGTAACCACCGGGGAGAAGGAAATCCCAAAAATCCGAGCCGATGTTTTCTTTCGCCTGAACCAGGGAGAATTTATAACCTATGCAGATGGAAAGGATAAAAAGGTACAGTTTAGATTGCAGAATATTAGACGCGATCTGCCTTCGGCTAAAGATCAAAAACCTTATTCCAAAGCTGATTTGGAATCGAATTTTGAGCGGGTGTATAAGGAGGCCAGGTCTATATTTGACCAGTAATTATAAGTATATTTGTGGCGTTAAAATCTTTTTTATGAGTGAAACCAACCGTATAGAATATAAAAGGGAGCTTTCCGATGGTTTGGAGAAAGAAGTTGTTGCTTTTTTAAATTATCGTGAAGGCGGTATTATCTATATAGGGATTGATAAGGAAGGAAGAACTTTTGGGGTGAAAGATCCTGATAGTGTGCAATTGAAAATTAAGGATAGGGTAAGGAACAATATACGGCCTTCTGCACTTGGGTTATTTGATATTGTAACTGAGGAACGGGATGGGAAAGATATTCTGAAAATTATCGTAGCAAGCGGTTCAGAAAAACCTTACCATCTCAAAAAATTTGGAATGAGTGAAAAAGGTTGTTTTATACGGCTTGGTTCTGCGGCAGAGCCTATGTCACAAAAACTCATTGAAGAACTTTTTGCTACACGTACCCGAAATTCTATCGGAAAAATAAAAGCACACCGACAGGATTTAAGGTTTGAGCAACTTCATATTTATTACCAGGAAAAACAAAAGCCCCTCAACAAACAATTCAGAAAAAATTTAGAGCTAACTACGACAGGAGGTGACTTGAATTATGCAGCATATTTATTAGCAGATGAGAATAATGTTTCTGTTAAATTGGCTAAGTATAAAGGGAATACACGGGTCGATTTAGTTGAAAGTAATGAATATGGTTACTGCTCTTTAATAAAAGCCACTAAGAGCGTATTGGATAAAATGAACTTGGAAAATCGAACGATTACCAAAATCACCCATAGTGAACGAAAAGAACGTCGTCTTTGGAATGCCATTGCACTGCGGGAAGCCATTATAAATGCCTTTGTCCATAATGATTACACTCGTGAAATAGCTCCAAAATTTGAAATTTTTAGTGATCGGATAGAAATCACTTCTGCAGGTTCTTTACCGGATGGCTTAAGTAAAAATGAATTTTTTGAAGGTTTTTCGATTCCCCGCAACAAAGAATTAATGCGCATTTATAAAGACTTGGATTTGGTAGAACAACTTGGATCGGGGATCCCCAGAATATTAGAATCCTATAGTAAAGATTCCTTCCGGTTCTCTGAGAACTTTTTACGAATGGTTTTTCCAGCTTCAGAAGAAGTTTTTGATAAAACTACTAATGAAACCCCGCAAGTAACCCTGCAAGAGACCCCGCAAGTAACCCCGCAAGTTCAGGATCTCTTAAATGTGATTAATGGTGAAGATAGCAGAAGTGAGTTGCAATATCATTTAGGACTTTCCGATAGAGAAAATTTTAGAAAAAATTATTTGCAACCTGCCCTTGCCGAAGGCTTGATTGAAATGACCATTCCCGAGAAACCACAAAGTAGTAAACAGCGTTATAGGCTGACTGCCAGGGGTGCAAAAGCCAGAAAAATTTAAACTTTTAAAGTCGGAATTTTTCAAAATTATCAATTAGGATTATTAATAAACCGATGGGAGATCTTTAGTTTTAAATTACGTTCCCCATCCTTTTCATTAAGTTCCAATATCGCCCTCCTTTCTTTAGACAAGGAAAATTTTGGCATAACATAAACCAATCTTACCGTTTGTTTTTTTCCAATCTTAGCCGGCAAGTTGTACTTGAAAACCGGATCCTGGTATAAGCGTTGTAAGGATTTCTTCTTTCCCTTTTTGCG
>NZ_JAVRHP010000183.1:0-2989 GCF_031846505.1 Autumnicola edwardsiae | reverse complement strand
CCACTCCGTTTGATCAACAGCAAGAAGGTGGTGGAGGCGATGAGGAGTTTGAGACTCAGTTCGACGATCTTGCCTGGTCTGATGAATTTGACGGAGATGTTCTTGATACTGATACCTGGAATTACGAAATAGGAAATGGAACTAACGGCTGGGGTAATGGTGAAGTTCAATATTATACAGAGGAAAATGTAAGTGTTCAGGATGGAAATCTTATGATCACAGCCAGACGTGAAGCTGAGAGTGGATTCGATTTTACATCAGCCAGAATTACTACTCAGGATAAATATGAATTTACCTATGGTAGGATTGAAGCCAGGGCAAAAATGCCTGCAGGCGGAGGAACCTGGCCTGCAATCTGGATGCTGGGAGCTAATTTTGACGATGTGGGTTGGCCTGAGACTGGTGAGATTGATATTATGGAATGGGTTGGAAATAAACCGGAGAGAACATCTTCTGCACTTCATTACCCAGGAAATTCTGGAGGAAATGCCGTAGTTGGCGATTCAACAATTAACAATGCTACTTCTGAATTTCATATCTACACAGCCGAGTGGACAGAAGATAGTATCACTTTCCTATTAGATGGCGAGGTGTATTTTACTTTTGATAATGATGCGTCTACACCATTTAATAAAGATTTCTTTTTAATACTAAACGTTGCCATGGGCGGTGGTCTTGGTGGAACAATAGATCCTGCATTCCAGGAATCCTCCATGGAAATTGATTATGTAAGGGTTTATCAATAGAAAATAATTAAATACAGGCCTGTTTAAAAAAGCTTTTTCTTCTGAAGTAATTCAGGATAGAAGTTGCATAAATTTTTTAAACAGGTTTTTTATTACTCCAATATGAAGAAAAAAAGCGTATTGCTAATCTTGCTGCTGTTGGTTCAGCTCACGGGTTTTGCCCAGGACTTAAAAATCCGCAGTTCAGTAAAAAACGTTGAAACAAAGGTAGATTCTATACTTTTTATGATGACGCTGGAAGAAAAGATAGGGCAGCTGGTGCAATATAACGGCAGCTGGGATCTTACCGGCCCCGCTTCAGAAATGGGCAATAAAGAAAAGGAAGACCGTCTTAAGAAAGGAGTGGTAGGTTCTATGTTAAATGTACTTTCAGTAGAAGCCACAAGGGAAGCGCAAAAGCTGGTAATGGAAAATTCCAGGATCAAAATTCCGCTTATTTTTGGTTATGATGTGATACATGGTTATAAAACAATTTTTCCTGTTCCCCTTGGGGAAACTGCAAGCTGGGATCTGGAAGCGATGGAAAAGTCGGCGCGGATTGCAGCAATAGAATCTGTGGCCAATGGTATAAATTGGACATTTTCGCCCATGATAGATGTCTCTCGGGATGCCCGGTGGGGTAGGATCATGGAAGGTTCTGGCGAGGATCCTTACCTCACCTCTTTGGTCGCTGTGGCAAAAGTAAAGGGTTACCAGGGAGATGATCTTGCCGATAGTACCACGATTGCGGCCACTGCAAAACACTTTGCAGGCTATGGTTTTGCTGAAGCCGGCAGGGATTACAATACCGTAAATGTGGGGGAGTATGAGCTTCATAATTTTATTTTGCCTCCGTTTAAAGCTGCGGCAGATGCCGGGGTGGCCACTTTTATGAACTCGTTTAATACTATAGATGGTACGCCCGCTACAGGCAGCAAAATGTTGCAGCGTGATATTTTAAAAGGCGACTGGAACTGGAACGGATTTGTGGTTTCAGACTGGGGTTCTATTACAGAAATGATCTATCACGGTTTTGCAAAAGATAAAAAACACGCTGCTGAAATTGCCCTAAAAGCCGGAAGTGATATGGATATGGAAGGCGGCGCTTACGAAGCCGGGCTTCTGGATTTGGTAGAAGAAGGCAAAATAGACGAAAATCTTATTGATGATGCAGTAAAAAGGATTTTGCGCGTGAAGTTTAAAATGGGACTTTTTGAAGATCCCTATCGCTATTCCAATCCTGAACTGGCAGAACAAATTTCCTATGAAGAGCATAAAGAAGTGGCACGTGATATTGCAAGAAAATCCATAGTGTTGCTGAAGAATGAAGATGATATGCTGCCCATAAAAAGTGCAGTGCAAAATATTGCAATTATCGGCCCGCTGGCAGCAGACAAAGACACGCCTATAGGAAACTGGAGGGCACAGGGAGAAGCAAATTCCGCAGTTTCTGTATTGGAAGGAATCAAAGCTGCCGCCGGGAAAAATGTAAATATTTCTTATGCTGAAGGTGCCGCGCTTGGAACCGGGGAACGGAGTTTTTTGATGCCCCTGGAAATAAATGAAACCGATAAATCTGGTTTTCCAGACGCTATTTCCAAAGCTGAAGATGCAGATCTGGTGATTATGGTGTTGGGTGAAGATGCTTTCCAGAGTGGTGAAGGACGGAGTCAGGCGAAAATTGGCCTGGCAGGGCTTCAGCAGGAGTTACTGGAAGAAATCTATAAAGTCAATAAAAATATTGCTTTGGTATTAATTAATGGCAGGCCGTTGGAAATTACCTGGGCTGCAGAAAACATTCCAGCTATTGTTGAAGCATGGCAGCTTGGTTCAGAAAGTGGCAATGCTATTGCCGATGTGCTTTTTGGGAAGTATAATCCTTCAGGGAAACTTCCGGTTAGTTTTCCTAAGGCAGTGGGGCAGGAGCCGCTATATTATAATCAGCAAAATACGGGAAGGCCTTATAGTGAACAGCATGTAACATTTTCAAGTTATACAGATGTTGGGAAGGAGGCGCTTTATCCGTTTGGCTTCGGATTAAGTTACACCGATTTTGAATATGGGGAAATATCCCTTTCCGCAGAAGAAATGAGCACCAACGATGAAATTACTGTACGTGTGCCGGTGACCAATTCCGGAGATGTGGCGGGGAAAGAAGTTGTGCAGTTATACCTGCGTGATCTTGTTGCCAGTAAATCCAGGCCGGTAAAGGAGTTGAAAGGCTTCGAGATGATAGAGCTGAACCCCGGAGAAACAAAAACGGT
>NZ_JAVRHP010000182.1:0-3144 GCF_031846505.1 Autumnicola edwardsiae | reverse complement strand
AGTCCCTTTCTTTAAAAACCGTTCTATTATGCCAACAAGTATCATTACCACAGACGATCTTCGGGAGTTCAAATTAGAATTGCTCGAGGAGATTAAAAATCTCATCACCAAACAATCATCAGGAACTTTAAAGAAATATTTAAAATCTTCCGATGTAATGGACCTGCTCCAGGTAAGTCCGGGAACTCTTCAAAATCTAAGAATTAACGGCACCCTACCCTACACCAAAGTTGGAGGAATTATTTACTATGATGCCGTGGAAATCCAAAACGTGATGACCGCCAATCGGGTACATCACAAATTTGAATAACTACTATGAATTATATTAAGCAACTGAATGCGGCTTTTGAAAAGTTCTTTTTTGATGACCGTTTGAACCCGACCCATATTAGCTTGTATATGGCTTTATTTCAGGAATGGAATAGCAGCCGGTTTGCCGATGAGTTTTTCGTTAACCGGAGGGAATTGATGCGTGTCGCTAAAATTGGCTCAAAATCTACCTACCATCGGTGCATAACCGATCTAGACTTCTGGGATTATCTGTCCTATTTCCCATCGAATAATCCCTATAAAGGGAGTAAAATCAAGATGTCCATTATCGAGACGAGTGATGAACCGGTTATGGGACAGTACAATCCCGAATTGGAACAGCTTGCGGAACGGTACCATCCCATACGTGAACCGGTCGTGTACCAGCACCATCCCACCAATGGACAAGCTGTGTACCCGCACCGTCCCGTGAGTGGACAAGCATTGGTATCTAATATAAACAATACCAAACAAGTAAACATTAATAAACAACCAAAGGACAGGCAGGCTGTTTTTAATTTTTTTGAAGAAAAAAGTTTTTCTGCTGATGAAGGAAAAAAATTCTTTGCGCATTATGAAGCTAACGATTGGAAAACAAGCGATGGGAAAGCAATACGAGATTGGCGGGCTTTAGCGGTGAATTGGATGGATCGAATTGAACTATTTGCCGAAGAAAACAAACCAAACAAAAAGGGAGCGTCCCAAAATCGGGACAACCTCAAAACCACTAAAATCAAAGACTATGGTCAACCCCTCTAAAATCATCGAAGGCGGTGTAGAATTTTCGCTTGGGAAATTCGATGGAAAATCAGTGCTTTACGATTTTCCGAAAATCCTGGTGTACCTCAATGCAAAGGGAAAGCTTCTATTTGGAGAAAAATTCAAGATCTACAAAGAAGACCGAGATATTATACTAAAGTTGAGTTCTTACTTTATCAAAGACAAAAAGAGCTGCCAGAAGTCCGGTATTGATGTTGAAAAGGGGCTTTTGCTGTCTGGTCCCGTAGGATGTGGAAAAACCAGCCTAATGAAACTTCTCCGTCACCTTGTTCCTTTACAAAGACCTTACGAGATGATTCCATGCCGCAACGTTGTTTTTAGCTTCAACCATCTTGGTTATAAAACCATCGAAGATTACGGAAACAATAAATTATTTTGCTTTGATGATTTAGGGGTAGAACCTCCCGGAAGGTTCTACGGAAAAGATTGTAATGTTATGGGAGAAGTGCTGTTATCGCGCCATGAACTTTTTCTTCAGACAAATCAAAAGGTTAAAACTCACGCCACAACAAACCTGAATGCCGAGGAACTGGAAGAACGTTACGGAAACAGAGTCCGAAGCCGAATGCGGGAATTATTCAATCTTGTTGCTTTTGAAGAGGGGGCTGGGGATAAAAGAAAGTAGTTCAAAGCCTCCAAGAATTATAAATTATTACCACTTCTGAAATAAATTGTCCAATAATTTCTTTAACGCTCTTAGTTATTTCAATAAATACTTCTTTCATAATTCATCTTTTAAATAATTAATTACTTCTATTAAAATAACTGATCCAATGGATTGCTTATTTAAAGGTTCTGAAATGTATTTCAAGTCGTCCTTATTCGAAAGAAATCCCAACTCAACTAAAATGGCGGGAAAGAAATTACAGGATTCTCTAATTACCTGAAAATTCGCAAACTTCACACCCCTACTTTCAAACCCCAATTTCTTATTGAACCCAGCTTGCAATTGAAAGGCGAACCAAGTCGAATTATCAGAATGGTTTGATTCATCATTAGATACATATATCTCAATTCCTCTCGCCTTTGGATTATCCGAATGATTACAATGCAACGAAATAAACAAATCAGCTTTTAGAGCTTTAGCTAGCTTAGTTCTATCGGATAAGGAAATTAAGGTGTCATTGTACCTGGTTAAGTAAATGTCTAGTGGCTTATTCAAATTGTTATTTCGTTTCAATATCTCATTTGCGATATCCATAACAACATCTTTTTCTATTATCCCATTTACCCCAATTGCACCAGAATCTTTTCCACCGTGCCCCACATCAATAACAACTCGCTTTTGAGTTGCCAGTTCCTGTCCAAAAATGAAGCACATTTTTAAGAGCAAAATCACAAAACTGACGTTTTTGAGCACGTTTTTCATTTTCAATTTTCTGCTTATCAACAGCTTGGTCTCAAAATTTCATAGAATTTGATGTCAAATAATAGTAACTGAATTCAAACGAAACTAAATAATATTTTATTCACAATTATTTGATATTCAGATATTTATAATCAAATATATGTATTTTTCCTATAACAAAAACAACACAAAATTTAAACTGTTCGTTATGAAAAAATCAATGTATTTAGCAGCTATCTTCTCTTTCCTGTCTGCTACATCTTTTGCACAAATTGGGGGAATCGAAGAATCTGTAAACGATGTTTCCACTACCATCAGGACCGTCTTTCCTATCATCCTGGGGGTCATTTTCTTAGTTGGCTTTCTATTTAATGCCGGGCATTTCTTTGGTGAGAATGCCGATTTAAAAAAGGGGATTACCCGCGTATTGGTTTTTGTCCTTATTGCCGGAGCAGTGGTAGGGATTTTTACCTATCTAATTTCAATAGTGGTATAATGAAGCGTTTCGAAGTCTATAAAAACATCAGAAAGCGGGCGGTTATTTTCGGATTACCACTATCGCTGTTTGCACTAATGATTATCTCCATTCTCGCTTCGCTATTGGTCATCATCTTCTCGTTCAGCTTCGGGATTATAATTAGCGTATTCGTCCTTAATTCAGCACTATATATCGCGCTGACCCGAATAACGAGCAACCCACAGCTTTT
>NZ_JAVRHP010000181.1:0-3163 GCF_031846505.1 Autumnicola edwardsiae | reverse complement strand
ACAGCGGCAAATACGGGAGCTAAACACAAAGCTGGAGGATAAAATTGCGATAAGAACGCAGGAACTTCAGGAAAGTGTTCAAAAACTGCAAAATTTGAACCTGGACCTGGAAGATGAAATTCAAAAGAGAAAGGCGGCAGAGCGAAAAATAAAGGATGCCCTGCAAAAGGAAAAAGAACTTAATGAATTAAAAACAAAATTTCTTTCCCTGGTTTCCCACGAGTTCAAAACACCGCTCAGTGGAATTTTAACTTCGGCTACGCTTGCTGAAAAATATACTAAGGGAGAACAGCAGGAGAAGCGGGAAAAGCATTTGGGAACGATTAGGAACAAAGTGCATTATCTTAATAATATCCTGAATGATTTTCTGTCTATCGAGCGGTTGGAAACAGGAAAAGGCCAGTATAAATACACCAACTTTAGCCTGAAAAGGTTAATAAATGAAGTAGTTTACAATGCGAATATCACCCTGAAAAACGGTCAGGAAATCACCTACACCAAAGATCTTGAAGATATGATGCTTTACCACGACGAAAAAATCCTGGAGCTCATTCTCTCGAATTTACTGGGAAATGCAATAAAATATTCGCCCGAAAATACGCTGATAGATTTCAGGATTACACCTACAGAAAAATCGGTAGTTTTTGAAGTAGAGGACCAGGGAATAGGGATTCCGCAGAAAGATCAAAAGCATATTTTTGAACGCTATTTTAGGGCAGAAAATGCACTCCTGGACCAGGGAACGGGAATAGGACTCAATATTGCCTACACACACCTGGAGAATCTTGGTGGAACTATAAAGTTTGAAAGTAAGGAGCACGTAGGAACAAAATTTACGGTAGAAATTCCAATATTAAAGCCGTAAAAAAGTGCAGAAGAATTAAAGAAGTCATTACCATGAAAAAAGTATTACTGATAGAAGACGATGTTACTGTAAGGGAAAACACGGCAGAACTGCTGGAACTTTCAGATTACGAAATTGAAACCGCTTCCAATGGACGCCTGGGTGTCGAAAAAGCGAAGAAAATTCTTCCAGATGTAATTGTGTGCGATATCATGATGCCAGAGATGGATGGTTATGGCGTTCTTGAGGAATTGAGCAAAAATGAAGAAACTATAGATATTCCGTTTATTTTTCTTTCAGCAAAAACTGAACATAAGGATATCCGCAGGGGGATGGACCTTGGTGCCGACGATTACCTTACCAAACCTTTTGAAGAGGAAGATTTGCTTAGCGCCATAGAAAGCAGGCTGGCGAGGGTTGCCATTATAAATTCTTTTAAAAATAAGAAGAAAAAAACCCCGCAGCCGGAGGAAAGGTCTTTAAAAGGTCTCGAAGACCTTCGCAGCCTGATTAATAAAAATGAGTTCCTGGAATTTAAGAAAGGTGAAAATATTTATGAGCCAGGCAGGCAGGCCAGTTTCTTCTACCTTGTAAAAAGTGGTGTGGTGAAAGCGCACAGGATGGATAGCCAGGGGAAAGAGCTTATTACAGAACTTTTTAAGGACGATGATTTCTTCGGAAATATTTCACTGAATAACGCCAGCCCATATCAGGATTTTGCAACTGCAATGGAAGATACCCGGCTCTATGCAGTTTCAAAAGAAGAACTGCACAAGATCCTGGCGAACAATGGCCGTGTAACGCTGGAATTAGTGGAGATTTTAAGTAACAACCTTTCAGGTTTAAAGGAGCAGTTAATGGGAATGGCATACGGTTCTGTCCGCAAGAAAACAGCAAATACCATCTTACTTTTTGCTGAAAAAATTAAAAAACATCCACTTAAAAGCATAAGGATTTCTCGTGCAGATCTTGCCGGTGTTGCGGGAATGGCGCCAGAAAGCCTTATAAGAACCCTTTCAGACTTTAAAAAAGAAGGCTTAATAGAAATTGAAGGCAGGAATATTAAACTTCTTGATTCCCAGGCGTTGAAGAACGTGGTGTGAATTTTCAGAAAAAATATTGGAACTGATTTTTATCATTTTTCATCCTTTATGGTTCGTATAGTTTTGTATAAATTATATAGCCTTAAAGATGAATGTATTAATCCTGACGGACTTTTCAGAGGTTTCAGAAAATGCAGGAAAATATGCCCTGGATTATCTGGCCGGCAGACCCGGTAATATTTATGTGTTAAATATCCAGGACTTTAACTTCAGTAAATCAAATGGAAAAGCGCTGGAAAAGCAGATGCTCCATATTTCTGCAGAACTTCACAAAACTGTTGAAATGCTTAAAAACCTTTCAAAAAACAGAAATCAGGGTTTCCACAGCATTTTGTCTTCAGATTATCTTATAAATGCCATCCGCAAATGTGTTACCGAAAAAAAGATCGATCTCATTTTTATAGGGGCGGCCAGCAGGGATGTGAGGCATCATCCTATCTTGGGCAACCATGCTTATGAAGTGGTTCGCAAAATAAAATGCAATATTGTGGCCGTGCCGGCAAAGAGCGTTTACCAAAAGCCCAAGACCAGTATCCTCCCCATAGATTATTCGGTTCTTTTTCAGGAAAAGGTTCTTAACCTTGTTAATAATTGCGATTTTGTAAGGGACACGCACATCACCGTGGTGGAAATAAATAAGGGAACTTCCGGAGAGCTGAAAAAAGAACTGGTTCAGTACGGTTTGGCTAAAAAATTACCAGAAGCCACCTTGCATTATATGGATATTAAAGATTCGGACTTTTTTAACCGGGATTTGCTGTTCGAGATTCAGGACAAATTTGATATTATCGCCATAATCGGCAAAAACCTAGATGTATGCGATAAGTTACTCCACGCCCGCTATGGACTTTGTGCAAAAGTAGATAATGCGTTACCTATTCTCGTGCTCCACGAATAATTAAGTAGAAAAGACTGCTTTTCTGCGAAAATCTTAAGAATTTTTATGGTTTATAATAAGTAAATGGCGATAATTGCCATTTTAGAGTTGTCTTATCTTCAGAAATGTTCTTTGTTTAATTTTATTTTTAATCTGATAGAGCATTTTTACCCTTCAACTTCAATACCCGCAGTGTAAAGTAATTTCTGAAAATAAATTTAGCATGACAAAGCTGATACCACAGGTCGAAAATTGGTATTTTTGAAGTGCGACTATTTTCGGAAAGTGATCTTAAAGAGCTGTTACCCTAAACTTGATTCAGTATTTCATCTCCTTCAC
>NZ_JAVRHP010000180.1:0-3186 GCF_031846505.1 Autumnicola edwardsiae | reverse complement strand
CTTTTAGGTGGTTTATCATTGGTAAATGCAGAACCAAAAACTGAATCTTGGTTTGCATTTCAAATAGATGAACAAACTTTCGGAATTTATGACACATTTGAAGCTGAAGAAGGCAGACAGGCACACTTAAAAGGAGAAGTGGCAAAAGCCCTATTGGCCAATGCTGGAGATCTTTTAGAAGGTTTTGATTCTAGCAGAGACATTAAGACCGTTGATGTTCAAGCAAGTAATCATAAAGTGGGTAATCAGAATAACGGATTGTTGGTGATTATGAAAGCCAAAGAAGGAAAGACATCTGCAGTGGAGGATTTCTTACAAGCGGGCCAGTCATTGGTAAGTTCCGAGCCTGCAACTTTATCATGGTATGCTATTAAAATCAATGAAGAAACCTATGCCATTTTCGATACGTTTGCAGATGACGCTGGCAGAGATGCTCATTTGACAGGGAAAGTAGCAGCAGCGTTGATGGAGAATGCGCCTTTAATTTTGGAAGGCTTTGATGCTTCAGCAATTCAAAAAATTAACATTCTAGCTTCAAAATAAATATTTGATTTAGGAAAGGAGTGCTTTTGGCACTCCTTTCTTTTTAAATTTGAATGAGCTAAAAAATAAATTTAGTATGGCCCAAATAATTATAGACAAACAAAACGGGGAACTTGCGTTTAGATTAGAAGAGTTCAACGACCTAAGCCAGTTTGATCATTTACAAAGAAGAAATTATTATTCTATCGTTTTGTTATGTGGAATTAGCTATGAACTACGAGTTGATTTTCAAAGTTTTGAATTGCAAGGAAATCAAATGATTTGTTTGGCTCCGTATCAACCTTTCATGATACGTTCTGAAGAAAAGTGTCAGGGTTATTTATTGAATTTTCATCCCGATTTTTTTTGTACATATAGACATCAAAACGAAATAGAGACCGAGGGATCCCTTTTTAATAATTTCCATGGTTTACCCTATTTTACTGTAAACGAGCAAAGCCTATTTCTTAATTTGATTGATCAAATTTCGAAAGAGATGGACAAAGACTCAATTGCTCAGCATGAAGTTCTTGTGGCATTTTTAAAAGTGTTTTTAATAGAAGCGGTCAGACATAAGAAACAATTTGATCAACAATTAACTCCCAGATTGTCAGATTCAAAAACAGAAATTTTACAAAATTTAGTCGATGCAATTGAGAGTAATTATTGCAAATTCCATTCTCCCCAAGAATACGCAGATGAACTATGTGTAAGTCCTAAAACTTTAGCCGGTATCGTCAAGAAATATCTCAATCAAACGACTTCATCCTTAATTTCAAATAGGATTATTATTGAGGCGAAACGAGAACTTTATCTAACTTCTAAACCAGTGAAACAAGTTGCTGCTTTTTTAGGTTATGACGATGAATTCTATTTCAGTCGTTTTTTTAAAAAGAAGGTAGGAGTATCACCTGATATTTATCGTAAGACAGTTGGTTTTGCTAAACTAGATTCAAATTAATGTCTTGTCCTGAAATATGGCTACAGGTTAATCCCGATAACTATCGGGAGATTTACGCTGTTTTTAAATATACCATATTCGGTGTTTTATAGTCTAAAGATAAATGTAATCTTATTTCGTTGTATAGATTAATTGCATTTTTTGTTGCTCTCTTTGCGTGTTGTAGGCTATCAAAGGTCTGGTCGAGATAGAACTCGTCTTTTAGAATCTCTCTAGAGTTAATTTGATTAAAAAGCCATTCAAATTGGTTTACCGCCGTTTTTACAGTTTCATTTTTACCTAGAAGATACGTATAGCGTTTTGGATGTGTTTCAGTCTTAACTTCATTGTTCTCTGCAACCCAATACAATGATTTGGAAATAAATGTAAATCGCCAATCGGAAGCTTTTTTGTTGTGATTTCCTGCAGCTAAAATTTCATATCCTTTAAATATTTCAGCAATTATTTCGGTGCTTGATTCTAATTTATCATTTCCGCCTTTACCACTAATTATTAAAACACGTTTGGTTGTTTCAATTTTCGGTAAAGAAACCGACTTCCTATTTTCTGAAGATAAAAAACCGGTATAAATTGGTTTTTTCTTTTACTCAATCGGGCGTATTGGAACTCTTGCTTTTTTAAAAATAAGTAATTTAACAAGGATAAATAGTAAGTAATATCCCAAACAAATTTGTATCATAGTTTGCAGTGGTAAACTTTGATTAAAAGCCCTAGAAATAAGCAACAATAAAAGCCCCAAGCTAGGAAAACCTAAAAAATTTATCCAAGCACTAAGTTTCACGCTTATGATCAACTTATCATTAAAGCGTAATCTGCTATTGTTAAAAATTTTAATTAAACATTGCATATTGCCGTAAATCCATCGATTAAGTTGTTTACATATACTGATAGTGGTAGAAGGGATTAAACCTTTACCAACTATTTTAGGAATATACCATAGGTTACAACCATTGGCTAACAATTTAATTCCTAAATTAGCGTCTTCGGTAAGGGAAAAAGATTTCCAACCTCCTACCTTATCTAAGGCTTTTACAGAAATTAATGAAAGTGTACCTGTTGGTAGAGCTGTGCCATATTTATTTCCACCATTAGCGTATGTATTTAAAGTAATGTTCAAGTTCTTTTACAAGAAAATTTTGCTCCGAAGCATTATAATAAGCTTGCGGAAATTGTACAACTGCTAATTTAGAGTTTGTCATATAGCGAATTGCGGTAGATAAACATTTTCTATCTAACATATAATCCGCATCAACCGTAAAAACGTAACGTGTGGAAGGATGAGATTTTTTTCTACAAAAATCTAACGCACCTGCCTTGAACCCTTTAAGCTTTTTCTGGTGGAAAAACTTAACTTTATTATGTGAAGCGCAAAATTCCTGTACGGGCTTCCAATTAGCCTCTTGGGATGAATTATTGTCGAAAACAATAATTTCGAAGTTTGAATAAGTCTGGTTTAAACAGCTCTATATTACAGGGATGACAATCTCTGGTGGCTCATCACAAATAGGAATATGAATTGAAATAAATGGGGAATTTTTGTTCTTTCTAAGAGGAGTATAAGTACGTTTTTTTCTATATGCTAGCCATAACTGACTTATTAATTGGAAATAGTGAAAACCAAAATTAATAAGTAATAAAAACACAAAAATTGAAGAATCGTACCACATTAAAACTAAACCCACTAAAAATATAATACTATACAG
>NZ_JAVRHP010000018.1:0-48834 GCF_031846505.1 Autumnicola edwardsiae | reverse complement strand
CTTCGGGATCTTGGGAACACCGTTATTGTTGTGGAACATGACAAAGATATGATCGAGAGAGCAGATCATGTTATTGATATCGGCCCTTTTGCCGGAAAACACGGAGGTGAAATAATTAGCGAAGGAACTCCTTCAGAAATCCGGAAACATACGACTTTAACAGCTTCTTACCTTAACGGGACAAAACAAATAGAAATACCTAAAAAACGCAGAGAGGGAAATGGAAAAACTATTGCCTTAAAGGGAGCAACGGGAAATAATTTAAAAAATGTTTCCATAACTATTCCCTTAGGTAAAATGATAGCCGTAACCGGTGTATCAGGTAGCGGAAAATCTACTTTAATTAACGAGACCTTATATCCAATTATGAACGCCCATTACTTTAATGGCGTAAAAGTTCCAAAGCCTTATAAAAGTATAAAAGGATTGGAACATATTGATAAAGTGATAGATATAAACCAGTCCCCCATCGGCAGGACGCCGCGATCCAATCCTGCTACCTATACCGGTGTTTTTTCTGAAATAAGAAGTTTATTCACTAAAACTCCTGAAGCACAGATAAGAGGCTATAAGCCGGGACGCTTCAGCTTTAACGTAAAAGGAGGTAGATGTGAAACCTGTAAAGGCGGAGGACTAAGGGTTATAGAAATGAACTTTCTTCCTGATGTGTATGTAGAATGCGAGACGTGCCAGGGCAAACGCTTTAATCGGGAAACACTAGAAATCAGGTATAAAGGAAAATCTATATCTGATGTTCTGGAAATGACCATAAATGAAGCCACTCAGTTTTTTGAACCTATTCCAAAAATTTACCGGAAACTAAAGACTATTAAAGATGTTGGTTTGGGCTATATAACCCTTGGGCAGCAAAGTACCACTTTATCTGGAGGTGAAGCCCAGCGGATAAAATTAGCAACAGAACTCTCCAAAAGAGACACAGGTAATACTTTTTATATTCTGGACGAACCCACAACAGGATTACATTTTGAAGATATTCGTGTGCTCATGGATGTACTTAACCGGCTCGCCAATAAAGGAAACACTGTTTTAATTATTGAACATAATATGGACGTAATTAAAATGGCAGATCATATCATTGATATAGGATACGAAGGTGGTAAGAACGGAGGAAAAGTAGTCGTCACGGGAAGTCCTGAAGAAGTAGCAAAACATAAAACAAGTTATACCGCCAAGTTCCTTAAAAAGGAATTGAATTAAAAAAAATATAGTAAGTATGAGAGCAAAACAGGGAAATAAAGCCTGGAATGAAATAAAAACCAATGACTCCTGGGCTATTTTTAAAATAATGGGAGAATTTGTAAATGGATATGAAAAATTAAGCCAGATTGGTCCCTGCGTCTCCATTTTTGGTTCAGCACGAACAAAACCAGATCAAAAATATTACAAATTAGCTGAAAGTATTGCAAAAAAAATAGTAGATCACGGGTATGGTGTAATTACCGGGGGTGGACCCGGAATAATGGAAGCAGGAAATAAGGGTGCTCATCTTGGTGGTGGAACTTCTGTGGGCTTAAATATTGATCTTCCTTTTGAGCAGCATGACAATCCATACATAGACAATGACAAGAGCCTGGATTTCGATTATTTCTTTGTGAGAAAGGTAATGTTCGTTAAGTATTCACAGGGATTTGTAGTAATGCCTGGAGGTTTTGGAACATTAGATGAACTTTTTGAGGCAATTACCCTTATCCAAACCCATAAGATCGATAAATTTCCCATTATTCTTGTTGGCAGGGATTTCTGGAGCGGACTCGTAGATTGGATCCAAACTACACTATGTGATAGTTTTCAAAATATAAGTGCTGCTGATATTGATCTCGTACAGGTTGTGGATACTGAAGATGAAGTGATTGAAGCCTTGGATAAATTTTATGATGAATACAATTTGAGTCCTAATTTCTAGTTATTATCTACAGGATCACCTAAATAAACTTTGAGTATATTAGCCCGAATGTCCTTATCTAAATTTTCTATAACCCTTTGAAGCATTTTCTCTTCTCAATTCTTTTACTTGCCTTAACTTCCGTAAGCTTTGGACAACACGCTATTTCTATTGAAGCTAGTCTGGATAAAGAGGTAGATTCTATTTATATTCAGCAGGTGATTGAATATGAGAATCAAAGCGAAGAACCTCTTGATGAGATCTATCTTAACGACTGGATGAATGCCTTTAGCAGTAAAAGCAGCTATCTCGGAAAAAGATTTTCTGAAGAGTTTGTGAGGAGATTCCACTTTGCCGGCGACGAGGAACGTGGAGGGACGGTAATTAAATCCATAACCGGTGAGAACATGGTTCCACTAAAGTGGGAAAGGCTTATTAACCGGGTGGACATTATTAAATTACCTTTTTTGGAACCTCTTGCTCCGGGAGAAAAAATAACCATAACCCTAGATTACGCAATTAAGGTACCTCAGGATAAATTTACCCGGTATGGCAAAGACGGTGAGGGAAATTACAAGCTTAGATATTGGTACATTACCCCTGCTGTTTACGATGAAAGCTGGAAAATCTACAGCCATCAAAATTTAGATTTGGATTACACGCCTCCAGCAAACATAGATGTTGTTTTAAATATACCCACAGATTATTACGCTGCTTCAGCACTCAATATGCTGAACATTTCTAACGAGAACGGGAGAAAGAGTATTAGGTTAATAGGCAACGACAGGATTGAATCCAAACTCTATCTCACACAAACTTATTTATTTGAAAATATTTATGCCCATTCCCATGAGATAATCACCAATCTTAAAGATGATAATCTGCAAACAGAAATAAAGGAGATTATCCTTAACCGTATTCTTGAATTTCTGGAGGAACGATTGGGAACATACCCCCACAATCATATTTTTGTAACCCAGGAAGACTACCTTAATAGTCCTCTTTATGGACTAAATCAATTGCCCGGCTTTATTAGGCCATTTCCTGATGGATTTCAGTACGATATTAAGCAATTTAAGACCATCACCAATAATTACTTAAAGAATACGCTTTTACTAAATCCGCGAACAGACCAATGGGTAAACGATGCCATTTTGGTTTCGCTTATGATGGATTATGTGGACAATTTTTATCCAAAAATGAGACTTATTGGTAATTTAAGCGACATTATTGGCATACGCTGGTTTCATGCCGCCGATTTAGAATTTAACGATCAGTATCAATTGATGTACATGAATTCTGCCCGTTTAAACTTTGACCAACCACTTGCCACCAGTCAGGATTCTTTGGTTAAGTTCAACAAAAATATAGCTAATTCTTATAAGGCAGGAGTTGGTCTCAAATACATGGAAGAGTATCTTGAATCAGATGCTGTAAAAGAATCTATTTCTCAATTTTACAGTAAATACAGACTCCAGCCCACTTCACAGGAAAAGTTTAAGCAAATCCTGCAAAACAATGCTTCAAAGGATATTTCCTGGTTTTTTAAAGATTACGTCCAAACCAATAAAAAAATTGATTTTTCCATAAAAAAGGTGAAGAAAAGGGGTGATTCCCTCGTGGTTACGGTCCGAAATAGACGTGATAATGATGTGCCGGTTTCTGTTTATGGGATCAATGATGGTAGAGTTGTCTCAAAGACATGGGTTGAAGAAGTCGATAAATTAAAGGATGTGACCATACCCCGAAAGGATGTAGAGCGCGTGGCCTTAAATTATGAACAAAAGATTCCAGAGATCAACCAGCGTAATAATTATAAAGGTGTTACTACATTATTCGATAGGCCTCTACAATTCCGTTTGCTTCAGGATGTGGAAGATCCAAGATATAACCAGTTATTTTTTATGCCGGAATTCGATTATAATCTTTACGACGGGATTTCCATTGGTCCAAAACTTTATAATAACACTTTTTTAAATAGAAATTTCAACTTTACAATTTCACCCAAGTTCGGCTTCAACAGTAAAACCATTGTGGGTTCAGCTTCCATTTCTAATGCGCACCAATACGAAAATTCAGAACTTTACGCTGTAAGATACGGTATTAGCGGTACACGTTTTTCCTATGGGTATGATCTGTTCTACGAAAAATTCTCCCCTTTTCTTACGTTCTCCTACCGCAATAAATACCTGCGAAGTAACGAGAGGCAATTTTTAACGATTAGAAATATAAATGTACAGCGGGATCTTGATCCGGTAAATCCTGCTGAGCAACCTAATTATAATGTATTTAACGTTAACTACACTTACAGTAACCCTAATGTAGTCAACTATTATAGAGGTTCTTTTGATTATCAGGTCGCAGAGAAATTCAGTAAAATTTCCCTAAGCCTTGAATACAGGAAGTTATTCAAAAATAACCGACAGGTAAATCTCCGTCTTTTTGCAGGAACATTTCTTTATAATGATAATCGGGACAATGATTATTTTAGCTTTGCGCTGGATCGCCCTTCAGATTACCTCTTCGATTATAATTACTACGGAAGAAGCCAGGGATCCGGGCTATTCAGCCAGCAAATAATCCCGGCCGAAGGTGGATTTAAATCCCAGCTAGAGCCCGAGTTTGCCAACCAGTGGATCACTACACTAAATGCAAGCACAAACATTTGGAACTGGATCTATGTCTATGGTGATATTGGGATGATAAAAAACCAGTATGAAACTCCGGCCTTTTTATATGATACAGGAGTGAGGATAAACCTGGTAACCGACTATTTTGAATTGTTTTTTCCCGTTTATTCCAACCTTGGATGGGAAATAGCCCAACCTCATTACGATGAAAAGATCCGGTTTATCGTTTCCCTGGACATCAATACGCTTTTGGGAATATTCACGAGAAGGTGGTATTAAATAACTATCTCCATTCCTTTATAATTCTCATTTTATAATTCTCAGTATTCAGGCTCTTAATTTCCTGTTAATTTATTTAAAATTATCATTTAGCTTCTTTAACTAAAGAATATTCAATAAAATTGAAAAATAATGAATTGTATACAATGATACTTTTCATTATATTTGTGAGGATCCAAAAATAAGTTCATGCAGAGCGAAACACGATTAAAAAATTCTATCTCATTTGAAGACTTTAAGGCTCAAGTCCTGGAAGACTATAAAATTGCCGCTACCAGCCGCGAATGTAGTATCTTAGGGAGACGCGAAGTCCTCACGGGAAAAGCTAAATTCGGGATTTTTGGAGACGGTAAGGAGTTACCTCAACTGGCGATGGCCAAAGCCTTTAAAAACGGTGATTTTAGATCTGGATATTACCGCGATCAAACTTTTATGATGGCTATTAATGAACTCTCCATTCATGAGTTTTTTGCAGGTCTTTATGCCGACACTGATATAGAAAACGAGCCCATGTCTGCGGGAAGACAAATGGGAGGACACTTTACCACACATAGCTTAAACAAAGATGGTAGCTGGAAAAATCTCATTCAGCAAAAAAATTCCAGTTCAGATATTTCTCCAACGGCAGGACAAATGCCACGTTTGTTGGGTCTTGCTCAGGCATCCAAGATCTACAGAAATGTTGAAGGTATTCCTTCCGAAAAATTTTCAGATAAAGGGAATGAAGTTGCCTGGGGAACAATAGGCAATGCAAGTACCAGTGAAGGACATTTCTGGGAAACGATAAATGCTGCCGGGGTTTTACAGGTACCAATGGTGACGAGTGTTTGGGACGATGAATATGGTATTTCTGTTCATGCCAGGCACCAGACCACTAAAGAAAGTATTTCTGAAATCTTAAAAGGATTGCAGCGTGATCAGGAAAATAATGGATACGAGATAATTGTTGTTAAAGGTTGGGATTATGTTGCCCTGGTCGAAGCCTACGAAAAAGCATCGAAAATTGCCAGAATAGAACATTGCCCCGTATTAATTCATGTTATAGAACTTACTCAGCCACAAGGACACTCTACTTCAGGCTCTCACGAACGTTATAAAACAGAAGAGCGCCTTAATTGGGAGAAAGAATATGATTGTAACGTGAAGTTTAGGGAATGGATTTTAGAGAATCAGTTTTCTACTGCTGAAGAGTTGGACGAGATCGATAAGAAGATTAAACGCAAGGTAAGAGAAGGAAAAAGAGAAGCTTGGTTAAGTGCTCTTGCCCCTGTTCGCAAAGATCATAAAGAACTTGTAAAACTTCTTACTAAAATTGCTAAAAGTAATCCGGATAAAACGACTATAGCTGAAATTAAAGATAAACTGGCGGCTAACAGAGAATCGATAAAGAAAGATATTATGTCTTCCGCCAGACGAACGCTTCGTTGTCTTATTGGTGAAGAAACTGCCGAAAAGGATGAATTACGTGACTGGATTGAAAAATTTTCCTTACAAAGCCAGGAAGAATATAATAGTTACCTCTATGAAGAAAACGACTCCAAAACTCAACTTGTAGAGCCGCAATACGATGCAGCCGCAACAGAAGTTGACGCCAGAATAATTTTGAGGGATAATTTTGATGCTATTTTCGATTCCCGCCCTGAGACCTTGATTTTTGGAGAAGATGCCGGGGAAATTGGAGATGTAAACCAGGGATTAGAAGGCCTGCAGGCAAAATATGGTGAACTGCGCGTTGCAGATGTTGGTATACGCGAAGCCACTATTTTAGGACAGGGAATAGGTATGGCACTAAGAGGACTCAGACCAATAGCAGAAATTCAATACCTGGATTATGTGATGTACGCTCTTCAAACCATGAGCGATGATCTTTCTACCTTGCTTTATCGCACTAAGGGAAAACAAAGAGCACCTTTAATCGTAAGGACAAGAGGGCATCGTCTGGAAGGAATATGGCATAGTGGCTCCCAATTGGGAGGCTTAATTCACCTGCTTCGTGGTATGTATATACTCGTGCCGAGAAACATGACCAAAGCAGCCGGATTTTACAATACCTTGCTGGATATAAATACACCCGCACTGGTTATAGAATGTCTTAACGGATACCGGTTAAAAGAAAAGTTACCAAACAACCTGGGAAAAATTAAAACACCTATTGGTGTAACCGAAACTGTTAAAAAAGGAAAAGATCTTACTATTGTCTCTTACGGTTCCACGCTTAGAATTGTTGAACAAACCGCAGGTGAACTACAAGATGTAGGAATAGATGTCGAAATAATAGATGTACAGTCACTTCTTCCGTTCGATCTGGACCACGATATCCTAAAAAGTGTTGAAAAAACCAACAGACTGTTAGTAATAGACGAGGATGTACCCGGGGGTGCTTCAGCATATATTATGCAAAAAGTCTTAGAAGAACAGGACGCCTACAGGTTTCTGGACAGTAAACCACAAACACTTACTGCCAAAGAACACCGTCCCGCTTACGCAACAGATGGTGATTATTTTTCTAAACCATCTTCAGATGATATTTTCGAAAAGGTATATGCTATAATGCATGAACTTAATCCTAAAAAATTTCCAAGATTGAGGTAAATCTTTAAATTTCAAGTCAACTGCTTCAGGTCAAGCTCAAGAAGCATTAAAATCTTGATTATCGAATAAAAAAGCCACGAAACATACAAATCTTATATGTTTTTGTGGCTTTTCTATTTTTCAGGAATATGAAAAAAATTTATTCGGAAGTATACACTATCTCGTTTTACAGAAGAGTTAGGGAATAAATCTTCAGAAGATCGAAAATTGCCTTTCTTGAACCTCCTCTTCTTTTATACTCACCAGCCTTTTTTACTCAGTCGCCCGTCCAATATAAAATGCCTTGGTAAGAGGAAGAATTAACCAATAATTATAGTTTACTATTTGAATCCTGAAGAGAAGTGTGGTAGATTTAAATTGACGAACATATCTTCTGCGAATTCTGAAATACACTACTAAAAATATAGCATGAAAGAGAACACAAACAGTAAAATAGAGAATATCATTCACAACCACGAGCAGTCCGGAAAATATTTTGAAGTTGAAGGACAAAAGACCTTTGCGCTGGACTATGGAAATGGTGAGGTTGTTCTTTGCATCCATGGTGTTCCCACTTCTTCTTTCTTGTACCGAAAAGTGCTGCGCTCCCTGGCTAGTAAAAATTATAGGGGGATTTCTATAGATCTTCCCGGTCTCGGACTTTCATCCCGACCTGAAAATTTTGATTATACTTTTCAAAGTTTCGCTGAATTTCTTGCCAAAGCGATTAAAGCTCTGGATATTCAAAAATTTCACCTGGTCGTGCACGATATTGGTGGTCCTGTTGGATTCGCCCTTGCCGCCCGTCAGCTGGAAAATATCCTTTCACTTACCATATTAAATTCTTGGGTAGACGTGGTAAACTTTAAAAAGCCGCTTCCTATGCGCCCTTTCGAAAAGAAAGTTCTGGGAGAAGCTGAGTTAAAAATGATGACCCGGCAAACATGGCCCATTATGTTTTCTAAACTTGGAGTTTTACATGCAGATAAAATTCCTGCGGAAGAAATAAAAGCCTACGTAGATCTTTTAAAAAGAGAAGACAACGGAAAAGCATTCCTGAAAATAATGCGAAACTTTCCAGATTCACCTGAATTTCGTAAAACCTGCTTACAAGCCGTACAAAATGTGCCCTACCCTATTCAGGCTATCTGGGGAGAAGAAGATCCAGGGCTAACCTATGAGCGCTATGGTAAAGAGATTGCAAAAATGGCAGATCTTAAGGAAATGACGTTGCTCCCCTCAAAACATTTCCTTCAGGAGGAAGTATGGGAACAAATCGCAACCAAAATAGACGAATTAGCTAAAACAGCGTATTAGAGGTTTCAATAGAAAAAATCTCCGTGAGACTTTTCTGCTCACTGCACATGGCTCACTTCTCACGACTTTCAGGCGATGCTATTAAAATGGCAATTTTCGATCTTAAACTTTTAAAATTCTCTCTTCTTGCAGCGCAGCGGTCTTTTCTCTTGTTTTCTTGTTTCTTGAATTCTTCACTGTTTAACTTTTTAACTCCTTAACTTTTTACTCTTCATCACATCCACGCCTTCTGCGAAGTTTCAATTTTGTAGAGGCTATAATTTATATACTTCAGAATTTCTTCATCTACCGCTCTAAAGCTCATATCGCCTCCTGCAGTATGAAAACTGACATTTACAAGGCCTCTCTTTTTATACCAGATTGGCCTTTTAATACTAACCGACTGTAATTTGTAAATTTCTGTGGTTTGCTCTACCAAATTCCAGACTCCGTAAGATTTAACGATGAAATCATCAGAAATAGACAGTTTCATTGATTTATACATCCGGAAATGGTAAAAAAGTATAGAAAAAAGATAAAAAACAGCGAAAATGATCCAATCTGAAACGCTAACCTCTTCAATAGAAAAAGGAATTACATAACTGATCACTAACGGAATAAGCCCAAAATTAACCCTCCTGAAAAAATCAACAATATCGGGTTCAAATACAGCTCTTTCTTCTTCCTCTGGTTTACCATACAAAAATGATTTGATCCTATTAGCCGACTCCTCCTCAAGGCCGGGAATACTAATTTTGCTCTTCGTGTTTTTCTCACGGCTCCCGGCCAGCTTGATTTTCGCCTCATAAATATTCAGCCACCTTTGCAAAGGATTGGTTATAATGCTAACAATTTGTACCCGTCGCGGCTGCAAAGAAACTTTGGTGTTTGTTCTAAGGCCCATTTCCAGGTGCAAACGTTCTGAAGTCTGTACCAACTTCAAATTAAAATATTTAATAAATACTTCGGCTACTGTAATAAAAACGCTTAAAAGCAGCAGCAGAATAGCCAGGATCCCAAAAAGGAAAAAGGACTCCAGTGGCAGTGGAATCTTATCTGCTTCTTCCAAAAGCAATTCTTTCCTCTCAAAAAATAACCGACTGAATTCGTTATACAACGTGCTGAAAAAGGCAATTATTAACCCGAAGCCACGGAGAAAATTAGAACTGATTCCAATTTTCAGCAACCTTCCAATACCTAGTTTATAGGTCCATTTTGCATTTTCAGCTTTCGGTTCGTTTTCTGAATCTAAAGTAGCTACCCTATTTTCCTGCTCTTCCTTTTTCGAAAGGATTATAGCCGAAAGTTCTTCTGCCTTCTCCTTTTCTATAGCATGGATTTTGATTTCCTTTTCATCACTTCCTGCGGTGTCAATTACCAGGCTATAAACGCCAATAAGCCTCTCCAGGATACCCCTTTCCGTATTTACCTGCTGAATCTTATCAAACGGAATGGCAATAAAATTTGTGGAAAACACACCCTTGGTCAGTACAAACTCCTCCTTCTTATAATCTATATGAAATTTGAAGTTCCTGTAACTAAGATAGCTGTGGGCCACAGCTAAAGCCACCACAACAGCCGGGATTAAGGCATAAATAATGGAAATAGAATTGGATTGCTGAATTACAAAATAAAGCACAACTGCCCAGAAGATGCGGAAAATTTTATATAAATTTCCGGCGAAAATGAGTAAAACTCCTGTTACGGACTGTCGTTGCGGATTACTGAATGCTCGCGTCTCCATCTTCTGAAATCTTAATTACCAGCGCCTCCTTTAAAGTCTGGGCCAGTTCCGGCTCCAGAGCGGGAATGCTAATATCGCTGCCACTTCCGCCTGCCGTAAAGATGCTTAAAGTAGCAATTCCCAACATTTTGTCTAGCACTCCCCGGGAAATAGAAACATGCTGAATTCGGTTAAAAGAGATGACCGTGGTTTTAGTCACCAAAAATCCTTTTCTGTAGATAATGTCCCGTTCTCTAAGGGCGTAGCCATAAATCTTCTGCATTTTCCAGGCATTAAAACAAAGGAAAGAGAAGAGCACAAATGCAGCTATCGCAACAATGGTGATTAGAAAATTTTCTTCAGTATAGTAAAATACGTAGCCGCAAAAGAGCAGGATTACCAAAAACAAGATACTAGTCTGAACCAGGTTTTTGATCAGAAGTTTTTTAGAAACACCGTTAAGCTCTACCTCCTGATAGCGCGGCAACATAGCTATGGCTATACGCTTGTTCTCGAAGTCACCTTGCGGCGCTACGGAAGCCATTTTTTCTCAAAATTTGGTTTGCGTTTTTCCAAAAAAGCATTTCTTCCTTCTTTGGCTTCATCGGTCATATACGCCAATCGGGTAGCCTCTCCGGCAAAAACCTGCTGTCCAACCATTCCGTCGTCGGTGAGGTTCATTGCAAATTTCAGCATTTTTATGGAAGTTGGGGATTTTTCCAATATTTCTTGCGCCCACTCATACGCGGTATCTTCCAACTCTTCATGCGGAATAACAGCATTCACCATTCCCATTTCAAAAGCTTCCTGCGCCGAATAATTTCTTCCGAGGAAAAAGATTTCGCGCGCCTTCTTCTGCCCTACCATTTTCGCCAGGTATGCAGATCCATATCCGCCGTCAAAACTGGTCACATCGGCATCTGTTTGTTTAAAGATCGCGTGCTCTTTACTGGCCAGCGTAAGATCGCAAACCACGTGCAGACTGTGCCCGCCGCCAACTGCCCAACCGGGAACCACCGCAATTACAGCCTTTGGCATAAAACGGATAAGACGCTGTACCTCAAGAATATTAAGCCTGTGCATCCCGTCTTCACCAACATAGCCCTGGTGGCCACGCGCTTTTTGATCGCCACCACTACAAAATGAATAGACACCATCTTTTGTTGAAGGCCCTTCAGCAGAAAGTAAGACTACTCCAATTGAAATATCTTCCTGTGCATCGTAAAAAGCATCGTAAAGTTCACTGGTGGTTTTTGGCCGAAAAGCATTACGCACGTTAGGACGATTAAAAGCGATCCGCGCCACACCATTACTCTTTTTATAGGTTATATCTTCGTATTCTTTAGCTGTTTTCCATTCAATTTTAGCCATTGTTATCTATTTTGAAGTAAAAATAAAGTTTTAAACCCACATCAGAAAGAAGAAACCTTGAAGAGCTGCTTTTCCTGAAAACTAAAAGTCGATAATTGTCAATTTTGAGTATAGTCTTTATAATATTCCTTACTCTTTTCAAAAACTAGCCACGAATACACCAATAACTTAAACATTTGTATATTCAAGACCGAAAATTGCTATTTTCAGACATTGGCTTAAAAACCCAGGATTTTCATAATGCTGAAACTCATTTCAATTAAGCATTCGTGTATTCGTGGCCCAAAGCCATCACCAGACGACCCACAACAAACTTTAAACTAATTCTAAAGCCGTTCCTGACTGCTCCAAAATGACAAAAACGAACTTCAGGTTTTAAACAATTTATCATTATTTTAGCCAATACTTTTAGTTTAGCATCGTTTTTGATATTTTACTGAAAATTCAAATAATGAAAATCCGCTTTCTGTTGTTATTTATTGTGTCGATGAGCATTTACACTTCAAATGCACAGGAATATTGGGATCCTGAAGATTTTGAGATTTCCAGGCGCGAAGTAAAATCTGCTTTACTTGAAGTAGGATTCAGCTGGGTGGAAGAAAAGAAATTTTACCTCCCTAGCGGCGAATTTTTAAACAAGGACCCTTACGAGAAAAAGAATGTAGACTTAAGGGCGGTTCTTGCCAAAACAAAAGATCAAAGGCCTCATACAGTAGATATTGATCTACGTATACCTCAAAAAGAGAAAAAAGCGATAGAAATTACTGGGCAGAGAGAGAACGATAATGTGAATTTTCAACAGGACGCCTTTTACTCCAATCCTCTTTACAGGAATTATGGTCGTTCTAATTATCTGAGGTACGGAAATCCCTCCAATCCTCATTATAACAATTTTCGCCGAATCTATTTCTGAACTTCCTGAAGATAAATTCCGTCGTCTTTAATTTCAATACGTCGCTGCTTATACAATGTTCCGGCAGCTCTTTTAAAGCTTTTTTTACTCATTTCCAGGATGCGCTGTATTTCTTTGGGATCAGACTTATCGGTAACTGGTAAATAACCATTATTTCGTTCCAACTCATCCAGAATAAGCTGCGCATTAGGCTCAATACTTCTATAACCCGGGCGTTGCAGCGTAATATCGATTTTTCCATCGGGCCTGGTTTTCTTTACAAATCCCTTTAAACGATCCCCAACATTTATTTGTTGAAAAATATCATCTTTATAAATCAGCCCAAGGTGGATCTCATTAACGATTACATTGTAACCCAAATCTGTTTTATTGCTAATAATAAGGTCTACCTCTTCAAAAGGCTCAACAGTCAATTCAGAATTATCTAGAAAAGCATGCACTTTGCTTGAAGCTACCAGTCGATCGGTCTCAAGGTCCAGGTAACAAAACACCAAATATCGGCTGCCTATGGTCATAGGATAAACCTGCTCCTTAAAAGGGACAAAAAGGTGCTTTTCCAATCCCCAATCTAAAAAGGCCCCAAAATCCGTCACCTCAACGCACTTCAGCATGGCGAATTCATCAAGTTTTATAAGCGGATTTAAAGTAGTTGCCACGGGCCGCTCTTCATGATCCAGGTAGACAAAAACTTTAATTTCATCTTCAAGCTCAAATTGCTCCGGAATATATTTATTCGGAAGCAAAACGTCATTCCCATCGTCATCGCGAAGGAATAAACCGGGTTCTGTTTCCCTGTCTATCGTAAGGACGTGGTGTTCGCCAATTCTAAGCATACTTCTAATTTATTTTGCAAAGGTAGGATATATTTTTTGCACTGGCGAAAAAGCGGTAAGTGATTGAAAGAAGTAAAAGAGTTAAGAAGTGAAAAAGTAAAAAAGTAAAAACCATATTGGCATCTGCGAAAATCAGCGAAATCTGCGGGAGCCATTTTTATTTTGGGAGAGCTATTTTTTATTCGTGTATCCGTGGTGAAGCAAGCGAAAAGCTCTAAGTCGAAAATTGTCATTTTTAGAATCTAACTTTGAAAGAAGTTAAAGAGTTAAGGAGCTAGAAAACTAAAATAGATGATACATCTGCGAAAATCAGCGAAATCTGCGGGATCCCTTTTTTTTGAGAGATAAATTTCATTGGTCATTCATGGTAACTACAGGTCGAAAATTGTCAATTTTAAGTCTCTCTTCGTCTAACAGCATTGAACTTCACTCCTTCACTGCTTTGCTCCTTGTTTCTTGTTTCTTGTTTCTTGTTTCTTGCCTGTATAATGTCACCGAGTCTAGATGTTTTACTAACCACTACCCTCTCATAAAACTGAAATATTCCAGCAAAACTTCATCATTTATTTTGCGCGGAGTAAAAATTTCCAACAATTTCGGCCTTTCTGAAGCTTTAAAGAAATGCTTCATTGCTTCTTCGGTTTCTTCGGAAGAAGATGCGGACTCATATTCAAAACTGTACATTTCGCACAAGGATTTTGCTTTCAGGTTATGAGTGGTTTCAAAATAGGTATCAAAATTTTCAGAATTCTTATTGCCCGGTAAAATTCTGAAGATTCCGCCGCCGCCGTTATTCAGCACAACAATCCTGAAATTTGAAGGAATATAATTATTCCACAACGCATTACTGTCATAGAAAAAACTCAGGTCCCCGGAAATCACCAAAGTTGGCTCTGCGTTCACACTTGCAGCACCCACAGCTGTAGAAATACTACCGTCAATTCCGCTGGTACCCCGGTTACAGAAAATGCGAAGGCT
The DNA here is from genome assembly GCF_031846505.1 of Autumnicola edwardsiae. Taxonomy (NCBI): domain Bacteria; kingdom Pseudomonadati; phylum Bacteroidota; class Flavobacteriia; order Flavobacteriales; family Flavobacteriaceae; genus Autumnicola; species Autumnicola edwardsiae. The sequence goes on along the minus strand of NZ_JAVRHP010000018.1, from coordinate 34,337 downwards.
CTCCTTCCACTTAAACAATTGGGCATAGCGAATGGTGGAGCTGTTCCCAAGATGCAGGATGTAATTTTCCGGCATTTGCGGAACAATATATTGCATGGCTTTTAGATCTGAATAAGGAATTTCATCCATATATTCCTCATGTCGTGCCTGCCGTTTCTGTTTAATATCTTTCCAGAACCTGGCATAATTACTCTCCACATCTTGTATTAGCGGAAAGAAATTACTGAAAAATGAATTCACCGAAACTTCAAAATGCTTGTTCAGGCAAAAGAAGGTATTGTATGCTTTTTTAGGATCTACATGCCAGTGCTGCTGCGGATTATAATTTCGCAGAAAAGCCTTTATCTTCTTTGAAACAATCATCCCACCGAAAGTGAGCAGAATATCAGGCTGAAGTTCCCTGAAAAGAGCTTCCCGGTTTTCATCCTTTTCAATAGGCCCTATGATGGTGTCTATCCTTGTAAAAAATTCCGGGTGATTAAGGTTAGAAGTCGTTTCAGTAAAAACAATAACCGATGGATCCTGAGCCAGTTTTTCCAAAAACTGCTGTTCTACAACATTAGGCTGCGCCACCCCAACAATAATCATTTTTCGCTTCGCTTTATTCCATAAATCGGCATAAGCTTTTAGCTGATTTTCAGAATAAGTCCGCTCTTTAATTTCCGGCAAAATCTGCAGCGGATTCACCTCTACATTTTCCACCGCGTCATAAAGCGGCTCATAAAAAGGCACATTTATATGCACCGGCCCCTTCTCCTCTATCGCCCGGTTGAGCGCAAGATTAATTTCGCGCTCATTATGTTTTTGGGATTCAAACTGTTTTTGCTGAAGTTTTTTATCGGTCGCTTCAGTTTCCAGGACAATTTCAGAATAAAGATTTGCAGAATAAAGAATATGATTCTCAAAAACATTTTTCTGCCGGATAGTTTGCCCATCTCCAATATCTATACGCTCCACCGGCCGGTCTGCTGAAATCACCACCAACGGAATATCACTGTAAAAGGCCTCGGCAATCGCAGGATAATAATTTAACAACGCCGATCCCGAAGTACATACCAGCGCTACCGGTTTTTGCAGTTGCTGCGCCATTCCCAGGGCATAAAAAGCTGCACAACGCTCATCTACAATACTATACGCATTAATTTGAGGATGGTGGGTAAAGCCTATAGTAAGCGGCGCATTCCTGGAACCAGGAGAAATAACTACATGATTTATATTTTTAGACACGCAAAGACTTACTATGGAACGTGCTACAGGAATTTTAGAGTATTTCACAGATTTTTTTCTATTTTCTTTTTCAGTCCTGACAGGTTTTAAAAACCTGTCAGGACTTTACAACGTTTTTTTTATTTCACCAAAATAGATTTCATGGTATGCGCTTTGTTTACGGTTTCTTCCCATTCCAGGGAAGGATTGGAATCTTTGGTAACGCCGCCTCCAATAAAAAGTTCAGCCATGCCTTCCTTAATTTTCATGCAGCGCAAATTAACAAAAAGAGAAGTGCTCCTGGAAATACTGGCATATGCCTGATTTTCCTGGTTTCTGCGGTTACTGTTGCGCTTGGTCTCTTTCTTTAAATTCAACTCTCCCAGAAAACCGGAATAAAACTTACGGTCGTATCCTTCATTTTCTAAAATAAAATTCCTCGCATTATCCTTTGGAAGGCCACATACAGCCGGAGTTGGGTGCAAAATGCCAATCAATTCTTTTAAACCGGAAACACCTGCTTTCAAATTTCCTTCAATATCTGTACGAAGGTGCAACAGGTTTCCCGCTTTGGCGGTATAGGCTTCAGAAACCCGAAGTTTTTCTGCTGAAATAAAATCTGATTTTTGTAAGCGATCTATGATATAATCGGTCACGATTTGCTGTTCTTCTTTATCTTTCGCTTCCCATTCTACATCTACAGATTGGTGAAAGGATTGTGTTCCTGCCAGCGCCATGGTTTTAAACCTGTTCCTTTCTACAGAGACAAGGGTTTCAGGAGTTGCCCCCATCCAGATCCCGGTTTCAGGATGAAACCAGAGATAAACAAAAGCCGAATTGTACCTTTTGAGAATATTTTTGAAAATTTCAATCACTTTCAGTTGCGTCTGTACACTTTCAGTTCTTGAAATAACGACTTTCAGCAGTTTGCCCTTTTTAATAGTATCAACAGCTTTTTGCACCAGACTTTCATGCTCCACCCGCTCCAGTTTTCTCAACTGATTTGGCGGAAAAGGCGGTTCCTCTTTTTTTACGTTTTTATGATCTTCTTCAAAAATATATTCTGTAGAAATCTCCTTCGAAGCCTCTGAAGGAATTATCAAAGCCTTTTTCTGCTCCTCAAAAGGGGCAAAAATAAAGCCACTCTCTGAAAAATCTTTTACTCTATGGGTGATAGCATCCTGCTGTAGCAAAGCTTTAGTTTCCTCTCTTTTTCCTTCTTCCATTGGCTTGCGATAAGCTACAAATGGAAATTTTTTATCCAGCTGCTCCTCCAGGATTGTGAAAAAATCATCCTTAATCATGCTGCTTCTTTTTGGGTAGTGCTATGGTAGTAAGTTTTACTAAAGAAATCAGGTTTTCATCCTCATCGGTTATTCTGATGTTCCAAAGTTGAGTGGTGCGCCCTTTATGGATAAATGAAGCTTTTGCATACACAAAACCTTCAGAAATACTTTTAAGATGATTAGCAGAAATTTCAATTCCGCGTACAAAAAATTCATCAGTATTCAGAAATACATAGCTGGCCATGCTGCCCACGCTTTCAGCAAGCGCCACACTGGCACCACCATGCAGCACCCCATCCGGCTGATGCACTTTTGCAGTAACGGGCATTTTCGCGATAAGATAATTATCCCCAACTTCAGTAAATTCAATATCAAGGGTTTCCATTAGTGTATTTTTACACACTTTTTTAGAAAGCTCAAGAATTTCCTCTTTGGTCATAGCAATAAGATTGGTTTCTTTGTAAAAATACAAAACCACACCTTAAAAATGAGCACAGAAAAGCAGCTTTCTTACCAGATCACCAATACCTATACCGTGTTGAATAAGTTTACCTCAAAAATAAAAAATGTTTGGCTGGTTTGCCATGGAATTGGCTATTTGAGCCGGTATTTCCTGCGGCATTTTACTCATTTAAACGCGGAAGAAAATTACATTATCGCCCCACAGGCACAATCTAAATATTATCTGAAAAATGACTATAAGCATGTTGGCGCTTCGTGGTTAACAAAGGAAAACACTGAAGCTGAAATAGAAAACGCCCTTAATTATTTAGATGAAGTATATAAAGCTGAAAATTTAAGCGAGGTTCCAAATTTGACAATTCTCGGTTATTCCCAGGGAGTTTCGGTTGCTGCACGCTGGGTTGCCAGAAAGAAAATTAAATGCGACCGACTGATTATGCATTCGGGGAAAGTCCCTTCAGAATTAAAACCTGAAGATTTCGCTTTTCTGAATAACACGAATTTTTCCTTTATTTATGGAACTGAAGATGAATACCTGAAAAAGGCAATTATCGATATTGAAGAAAAACATCTGCGGACTTTATTTCCGAACAACCTGGAAATTCTAACCTTTGATGGAGGACACGAAGTAAATCAGGAATTAATCTCCAAATTTGCTTAATTTGGTAATAATCTTCCTGGTTTTTCAGGAATATGAGCAAATCGAGTCCGGTTTAAATGAATCAAGAATCTTCTTCAGCTAAAAAGTCTTCGCTTTTAAAAAGCATTGGCCCGGGTTTTTTACTGGCAGGTGCGGCAATTGGAGTTTCTCATCTTGTCCAGGCTACCCGTGCAGGAGCCGATTATGGTTTTATCCTGATTTGGGCATTGATTATCGCCTGCATTTCAAAATATCCATTCCTGGAATTTGGCCCACGATATGCCGCCGCGACTGGGGAGCATCTTATTTCGGGTTATAAAAATTTGGGGCGCTTTCCTTACTGGATTTATATTATCATTACTATAGGAAGCATGTTTATTATCCAGGCAGCGGTGACCATAGTTACCGCGGGCCTTGCGGAAAGACTTTTTAATTTTGGGTGGTCTCCGTTTATATGGAGTTTTGTGATCCTGGGTTCCTGTATTGCGCTGCTGCTTATTGGAAAATATCCCGGGTTGGATAAGAGCATGAAAATTATTGTAAGCCTTTTAACAATTGCCACTCTTGCTGCTGTGGTAATGGCTTTTGGTGCGGGAACAGTAGAAAATGCGATTACTACTGAAGCTCCTTCTCTCTGGACTACTGCAAGTATCGGCTTTGTAATTGCGTTTATGGGATGGATGCCTATACCTTTAGATGCTTCTGTTTGGCACAGCATCTGGACGAAAGAAAAAGCTGTCCAGACCAAACAGAAACTTTCAGTTAGAGGTGCTTTTGCCGATTTTAATGTCGGCTATCTTTCTGCGGCATTTATCGGACTCTTATTCTTCCTGCTGGGCGTACTGGTAATGTTTGGCAGCGGCACTTCTTTTTCCAGTAATAGTGTAGCGTTTTCTGCGCAACTGGTAGAACTCTACGGAAGAACTTTAGGTGACTGGAGCAAACCAATAATTTCTGTGGCTGCTTTTGTCACAATGCTGAGTACGGTGCTTACGGTAACTGATGCTTACCCAAGAGTGATTTCAGAATTAAAAAATCCGGAAAAGAATCTGTCTCAGGATAAAAAGGAGAAATGGAAAATTTACCAGGTATCGATATTTGCCATTCCGGGGCTGTCGCTTTGTATTTTGTTTTTTCTCTCCGGTTCCTTTACAATACTGGTAGATTTTGCCGCCGGCCTTTCATTTTTATCTGCTCCATTCCTTGCCTGGTTTAACTACAAACTTGTTACGGGAAAACAAATGCCTCTAAAGCATAAACCGAAAAGAAATTACAGGATTTTTAGTATGATCTGTTTTGTATTCCTGGTGCTTTTTAACTTTATTTATATTTACTATTCTTTTCTCTAATTTGAGAAATCAATTAACCATTCCTTAATTTTAAATTAATATCTCCTTTAATTGCATTTAGCAGTTTTGTGGTGCTTTATTTTCTGTAAAGCATTTCATAAAATCTTTAGTTTTTGTCGACTTGATTTATGAAAGAGCCGCCCATCCAGGGCGGCTTTATTCTTAAATATTCTGTAAGCCTGCCCCTATTTTTTTGAATTTTCTATATTTGCAGCGACAAAAACTAAAAGATAATGAAATACCAATGGCAGTTGGTGCTGGCCTTATGGCTGGTCACTTCTACCTGTATTTTCGCACAGGAACCTGTAGAAAACAAATTTGGCAACGGCCTTTTAAACATCACCGCAAAAGATAATTCTTATAGCCTCAAGTTTGCTGCACGTTTCCAGTCACTCTATACCAGTGAATGGGATTTTCCCGAAAACTACAGCCTCAAAAATGGTAATTCTAACATGCTCATCAGGAGGGCACGTTTAAAGTTTTCAGGGTTCGCTTATTCTCCCAAACTGAAATATAAAATTGAACTTGGATTGTCCAACAACGATATTTCCGGAGCTTCAGAATATACCGGAAATGCGCCAAGGTATATCCTGGATGCCGTGATTTTCTGGAATTTTTATAAGAATTTTGAGCTTTGGCTGGGCCAAACGAAATTACCCGGTAACCTGGAGAGACTCATTTCTTCAGCCAATATGCAAACGGTAGACCGTTCCCTGGTGAACAGCCGATTTAATATTGACCGGGAAACGGGAATACAGTTGCATCACTTTTTTTATATGGGTGAAAATGTTCTTTTTAGAGAGGCCGTTTCTATTTCGCAGGGGGAAGGACGAAATGTAACCTCAGGAAATTTTGGAGGCCATCATTTTGTGGCCAGGGCCGAGATTCTACCTTTTGGGGATTTTAATGATTATTCAGGAGCCGATCTTGAGCGTGAACAGTCGCCAAAATTGGCAATTGGCGCAAGTTATAGCTTTAATAATGATGCTGTAAAAACACGATCTGTAGCAGGATCTTATATTATTAATGATGAAGGATTTTATAATACGGACATCAATACTTATTTCCTGGATTTGATGTTTAAGTACCGTGGCTTTAATATACTGGCGGAAGCGGCCAGTCGTACAGCCGATGATCCTGTAGCGGTAAATTCTGATGGCACTCCCACAGGTGAAATCGTGCAGGTTGGGGATGGCTTTAATGTACAGGCAGGTTATGTTTTTAAAAATAATTATGAAATTGTTGGGCGCTACACAGGAATAGATCTTGAAAACAGGTATTTTAACCAAGGAATTGAAAAGCAATATACCTTAGGACTATCCAAATATATTGTTGGCCATAAATTAAAGGTACAAACCGATCTTAGCTTTAATAACTTTCAGGAGGATGCTGAAGACGGCTTAATGTACAGGCTGCAGGTGGACGTTCATTTTTAATCTTCTGAGAAAAAAGCGCAGTCAATTATTTTCTGAAGAAATAGACTACGCTTTTTATGAATTTAGTGGTTCACAATCAGATGCTGGCTTTCAGCTTTAGAAATTTCTGTATCTGAAAGTGTTTTTAAATAAGCTACCAATGCATTTTTTTCTTCTTCAGTTAAATTAAGCTCGTCAAAAGGCAGGGTTTGGTGCGGCAGATCAAAACCTGATCCTGCTCCCCCACCGGAATTATAAAAATCCATAACCTCCTCTAAAGTGGCGTAAACTCCGTTATGCATGTAAGGCGCGGTTAATGCTGAATTTCTCACGGTTGGGGTCTTGAACATGCCTTTGTGAAGATCTGCCTCATACATCCAGTAAAATCCGGCATCATCGTCCAGTTGTAGATTTTCAGCAGTTTCAGGAACACCAATTACTTCCCTTTCCGTTTCTGAAAAAAATGGCGGCACTGTACCATTAGTAAGTGGAACAAAGTGGCAGGTGGCGCATAATGCTTTCCCCATAAACAGGTTAAAACCATGTTTCTCTTCCGCAGTAAAAGTGTTTTCTTCGCCCCTTATATTCCGGTCAAATTTTGAATTAAATGCCACCAGACTGGAAATATAAGCTGAAAGTGCTTTTACTATATCGGTATTCCTGCTCGATATTTGCCCAAAAGCCTCACGCAACATAGGTTGATATTTGGGGTCCTGGAGAATATCTTCTGAAAACTGGTGCACCCCGGTATTAAATTCCTTTTCGTTTGTAAAAACCGAAGAAATTTGATCCATAAGGTTTTCTGAACGCCCGTCCCAGAAAAAGTTCTGTTGAAAAGCAGCATTTATTAATGTTGGGGTATTGCGTTGAAGGTTTTTGCCGAGATTATCAAGATTCGCCACCAAACCATCTGCATAGGCTTTCTCCGGAATATGGCAGGTAGCGCAGGCCATCTTCTTGTTATCAGAAAGGTTCTTATCAAAAAACAATTTTTCTCCCAGGGCAATTTGTTGTTCAGAATAGTTCCTGTTAACAGCAGGCATAAAATATTTCACGTTGAAAGAGTCTTCTTCAAAAAAGGTAGGTGCATCAAAATTAAAAGGTTTATTATCTGTTCCTTCCCACAGGCCGCTCTCTTTTCTAATGGCGACCCAGCTGGCGGTAACAGGGTTCATAAAATCACTGATAAAGGTAAACCTGTCAAAAGTTTCAAAATTCCTGTCTTTTTCAATAAAGGAAATTGCTGCAGCAATATTTTTCCTGAATTCGGTATCAAGACTACTGTTCTTCTCCTTAATAATTCCTGAAATGCTCTTGTTATAAACCTCTAGCAGACTTTGCAAAGAAACAATGCTTTCATCAAATCCCAAATGGCTCACCGGCGTATCAAATCCTGAAATTGATAAGCTTATTATCCTTAAAAGCTGCTGATGCGTAGCGATAAAAAAACGTTCAGGATTTAATTCCCTTTTTTGTATATTCTCCTTCAGGGCCAGCATTAATCCTTTGGTCACTTCCAGTTCGGATAAAAATTCCACTTCAGACACTCCCCCATCATAGATGCTTTCTTCTATTTTCTGAAGTCCTACCGGCGGCATTGTTCTGCCATTGTCATCCAGAAATACTGGTAAAGCCGGCCCATTTACTCTATGGCCCACGGGAGGATTTAGATAAGAAGCATAGGGTTCCGCTTTTTTAAATTCCTGCCGTGCTTTTATAAAAATCTGTTTTGAACGCTCATCATGAGCACCCTTTTTTTCAAGTTCTTGCAGGTACGCTATGGAATTATTTATACTCTCAAGATAAAATTGCTGTGCCTTATCCCAAGTTACCTCACTGGTATTTTCGGAAACCGAAGCAATATCCTCATACTCTCCTTTCTGTTTACAGGAAGAAAAAACTAGAGTTAAAAGCAACAACAGCAGAAAGTTCTTTTTCATCATAATATTAGTGATTAAAGCATAAAACCCCCGCAACTATTGCGGAGGTTTTAATTTCATATTTTTAAAAATTATCTTGGTAAACCTTGTAGGATAACAAGTTGTGAAGCCTGGTCATCTTCATAAACTTCAGAAAAATCATGACCATCAAGAGCTTTGTACTCTTCCCTTTGCCAGTAATGTGGTTGTAAGGCAAGAATAAAAGTTCCCGGAATTCCAACTTTGTCTGATACATCTATAAGAGAACCAAACTCCCCGCTTAAGCCTGTACTGTTATCGGGAGCCAGGTCCTGTCTCACAATAAGTTCCAGTACTTTATTAATGTTATTCCCGTTTAAGTCACTCTGATAAATTTGAGCAGCATGCCCCCGGCTAAATGAATTAGGATCTTCCTGTATGTACACAAAATTTTCAGTTACACAAATGTTATCAGGGCTCTGCAACGCAGCTAAATTTCCGTCCATGTTATTAGTATCGGTATTTCCACTAACAATCTGGGTCAATTTTCCAGTTAAAGGAGAATCGGCATCCAGTTCCAGTTTGTAAACAGTTCCCCAATCGTTGTACGTTCCGGCACCTGGGCCACGGCCTGTAACTGCAAAAAATACATTTCTGCCGTTTTCATCAGATCCTTTCTGGTAATCTACATCTTCAACCCTCATAAAGTGAGTTGCTAAAACCTCGTTGCTTGCAGCTTCCACTTCATCTTTGGTCATATCGGCAGCATTTTCGATTTCTACAAACTCCACTTCATAAGAAATACCACGATCAAAACTGGCTTCATTGTAAATTTCGCCTTCAGCAGCTTCCTGCACACCACCTTCCCCGTTGGAAATTTCCTTTGTTTTTAATACATATACCTTCCCGTTCTCAAGGTCGGCATCTCCATTTTCAGAATAATAAAGAACAACCTGTCCTTCAGAATTGCTGGAATCATCGTCTCCACCAATAACTACCGTTTTACCGGCATAAGAATTTTGAGGAAGCGGCACTGCATTTTCCCAGGAAAATTCTCCAAGCGCATCCAGTCCAAAATCGGCATTTGGAGTAGGAGTTTCCACCCATGGATCGATGCCTTTTACATCATAATGTAAACTTTCGGAAGCAGAAAGAAATAAATCCCTACTGCCGCCATGTACTGCAGCTTCCCACATCGTTGCAGAACACTGTCTTGCATAATCTGAAACACCCGAATTCAATAAATAATCACCCGATATCGGATTAAAATTCTCATCAAGATGAATCCTTGCAACGGCATAACTGTCTTCGCAATTTACCACATACATATAACCGTCACCATCCTTTAGAAAACCTGCCCCATCTGCAGAACCAGCAAGTTGGAAATTTTCTCCAACCACATCTGGAGTACTTAACAAAGAGTAAGCTTTAACGAAATTGAATTGAGGAGCAAACGCTACAAGAGGATCTACACTGGACTTGTTTTCAAAAATACCCGCCTGATTAACGAGATCCTCCCCGTCTTCACCGTCTTCACCATCCTGTCCGTCAACTCCGTCTCTTCCATCCACACCATCTACTCCGTCCCTTCCGTCTACTCCATCAATCCCGTCTTCTACTTCACAGGCATTAAAAAATGTCACTACAATAGAAAAAATAAAAATTTTAAAAATCAGTTTCTGCATGTTTTTCATGGCTTTTGGTTTATAGTTTATTGTTTTAACAAAACTACCCGCCACCATGATCATGTGCGTTAACTCATTTTAGTGCTTAGATTAATAAAAACTCAACTTAAAGTCACGAAGGTTAAGCCTGTGTTAGTAGACAAGCTTAAATAGCTTAGAATCAAGCATTATCTATTAAAAGTATTTATAAACTATTTTTTTTACTCCTCGACGAATGTCAAATTTAACTTCCCATATCGTGTCTGGGAGTCGTTCGCATCAATTTGATAGGTGTATTTACCATTTTCGAGAGGTGTTTCTCCTACGTAATCTATTGGCTGTATAGTGTATGTTTCTCCATCTATTTCCAGTTCAATAAAAGCATATCTGTAGGCGGTTTCGAATATTTTGTATTCTGTAGTTTGCCCGGTATCTATATCTCCAAACTCTACATATTCATTTGAAGTATTTACTATAACATTTCTAAAATCGACCTGACTAGTATTCGATAATCGAATTTCTATTTCAGATTGATTGCCGCTGTCGTCATCATTTGAGCAACTATTTAATGTAGTAATCGCAATTATTAAAATCAATATTTTCTTCATAAGGCTATATGGTTTATGATATTATTATAAGTGTTACAGTAATATTGCCTGGATGTTCTCTTGTAAACAACAAACCAATATTAGAATTACTCCCTAACTTAAACTGTCGATTTTCTTACTAATAACACATTATTACTGAAAATAAAAGGAAGAAAGTAATCTTTTTCATAATTATATGTGTTTATATAATAGATGCTAGAATTCCTGAATGGTTGCGTCTAAAAAACAAAAAAAGCGCAATCAAGCCCGATAATTATCGGGAGATTGCACTTTTGCTTTTAGAGGTCCTCCCCCTTCGGGGGAGGATTTAGGAGGGGGATTTATTTCACCTCTTCAAAATCTACATCTTCTACATCGTCTCCGCCTTTAGACTCACCGCCTCCGGCTTGTCCTCCCTGGGCTCCGGTCGCACCTTGTTCAGGTCCGCCTGGTTGTCCGCCCTGGGCTTCGGCTTGTGCTTTGTACATTTCTTCAGAAGCTGTTTTCCAGGCTTCGTTCAATTTATCCAAAGCAGGAGAGATTTGCTCAAGCTCTTTGGTTTCGTAAGCTGTCTTAAGCTCTGCAAGTGCATCTTCAACAGGCTTTTTCTTATCTTCAGAAATCTTATCACCAAATTCTTTCAGTTGCTTTTCAGTCTGGAAGATCATAGCATCGGCTTCATTCAGCTTATCAACTTTCTCTTTCGCTTTCTTATCGGTTTCAGCATTAGCTTCGGCCTCTTTCTTCATTTTCTCGATTTCCTCTTCGGTTAATCCTGAAGAAGCCTCGATCCTGATATCCTGAGATTTTCCTGTAGCTTTATCTGTCGCGCTTACTTTAATGATACCGTTGGCATCAATATCAAAGGTCACTTCAATTTGAGGAGTTCCTCTTGGCGCTGGTGGAATTCCGTCTAAATGGAATCTACCAATTGTTTTATTATCTGTCGCCATTGGACGCTCACCCTGCAACACATGGATTTCTACAGAAGGCTGATTATCTGCCGCGGTAGAGAATGTCTGTGATTTTTTAGTCGGGATTGTCGTGTTAGATTCAATAAGCTTTGTATTCACACCACCCATTGTTTCAATACCTAAAGAAAGCGGAGTAACATCAAGAAGCAATACATCTTTTACATCTCCTGTAAGTACACCACCCTGGATAGCAGCTCCAATTGCCACAACCTCATCTGGGTTTACTCCTTTAGAGGGTTTTTTTCCAAAGAATGCCTCTACTTCTTCCTGAATTTTAGGAATACGTGTAGAACCACCAACTAAGATCACCTCATCAATATCACTTTTGGAAAGTCCTGCATCATTAAGTGCCTTTTTAACCGGCTCCATAGAACGGGTTACCAGTTCTGAAGCTAATTGCTCAAACTTAGAACGGCTAATGGTTTCCACCAGGTGCTTAGGTCCGCTGGAAGTTGCAGTTACATAAGGCAGGTTGATTTCTGTCTGACTTGAAGAAGACAACTCGATTTTTGCCTTTTCAGCAGCTTCTTTTAAACGCTGTAGCGCCATTGGATCTTTTCTCAAGTCGATATCTTCCGCTTTCTGGAAAGTATCTGCAAGATAATCTATCAGAACCTCATCAAAATCATCACCCCCAAGGTGCGTATCACCGTTAGTAGAAAGTACTTCAAAAACTCCGTCTCCTAATTCAAGAATAGAAATATCAAAGGTACCACCACCAAGGTCATAAACAGCAATTTTCTGATCCTGGGATTTTTTATCCAGTCCGTAAGCAAGTGCTGCCGCGGTTGGCTCGTTTATAATTCGGCTAACTTTTAGTCCGGCGATTTCCCCGGCTTCTTTTGTAGCCTGACGCTGGGAATCGTTAAAGTAAGCTGGCACGGTAATTACCGCTTCGGTTACGTCCTGTCCAAGATAATCTTCTGCGGTTTTCTTCATTTTCTGAAGTACCATTGCAGAAAGTTCCTGCGGAGTATATTTTCTTCCGTCCACATCTACACGCGGAGTGTCATTATCTCCTTTTACTACTTTATAAGGAACCCTTCCTGCTTCTCTTTCAGATTCAGAAAATTTATTTCCCATAAAACGCTTAATAGACGAAATGGTTTTTTGTGGGTTGGTTACAGCCTGACGTTTTGCAGGATCCCCTACTTTTATTTCGCCACCCTCTACAAATGCAATTACAGAAGGTGTAGTTCTTTTTCCTTCGGCATTAGGTATAACCGTTGGTTCGTTACCTTCCATTACGGCAACGCAAGAGTTGGTCGTACCTAAGTCAATTCCAATTATTTTACTCATAACTTTATACGTTGATTTTTATGTTATTGTTTCAATTTCTCGATCAGTTAAAGTCAATCTTTATGCCAGCGGAAAAGTTATGACAGGATGTCAGAATTACTTTAATTATAATGGCATTCCCCCATTTCATTACGGGCCGGGCTATCCGCTGTATCCGCGAAGAAAAATTCGCGGATGCCGCTCCTATCCCTAATGCATTTTTAGTGGGAAAGTGAAAAGTCGAAAAGTGAAAAGTTAATGAGTCAAGGAATCAAAGGGAGAGTACTGAGCAGAATTTCGGTGGTTCAGCCCAGATTCGAACTCTCCACTTTCCACTCTTCACTTCTATCATTTTCCATTTTCAAATTAGCACATTTTCAAATTCTTCAATAAAACCTTCTACTACTCCTAATATTCTTATAGAACAAGCGCTAATGCCACTTTAGATTTGTATTTTTGCAAAAATTCTACCTTAGAATGCGAAAAAGAGAAATAGTTAGTGTTTTTGACATGCTCAAAATAGGAGTTGGTCCTTCCAGCTCCCACACCCTTGGACCATGGCGGGCCGCACAAAGATGGATTGCCGAACTCAAGCAGAAAGAAATATTTCAGGCAGTAGAAAACATTCATATAGACCTCTACGGATCATTATCCCTCACGGGAAAAGGACATGCTACAGATGTAGCTACAGTTTTAGGGTTATGCGGACACGACCCCGTTACTATGGATATTAGCATTATCAACAGCGAAATCGAAAAGATAAAAGCGCAGAAAATTCTGAAATTAAACGGTGAAAAGGAAATTAATTTTACCTGGGAAACCAATGTGAAATTCAATCGTAAATTCCTGGAATTTCATCCTAACGGGATGACCTTCCGTGCGCAGCTCGATAATGGTAAAAAAACAGCCTCCTCCTTTTACTCTATCGGAGGCGGGTTTGTGGTGAAAAAGGAAAGGAAGAATGCTAAAAAACAAATGCAGAATTTCAAAGGCTTTCCCTTTCCTATAGAAAAGGCCACCGAACTTCAGGAATATTGTAAAGCCGAAAATAAAAGAATTTCAGACATCGTCCTGGAAAACGAGAAATCCTTACGTTCTGAAGAAGAAATTGATTCGGGATTACGTAAAATATGGAACGTAATGCTGGAATCCATGTATATTGGCTGCCATACCGAGGGTACCCTTCCCGGCGGACTCAATGTAAAACGCCGCGCCTTCGAAATGCACCAGCGCCTTATCCAGGAAGGAAATTACGATTCTCCCGAAGAATGGATTGAGGTAATTAGAAACACCGAGGTCAAATTCCGTGAAATTTTGAAATGGGTGAGTTGTTTCGCGCTGAGTGTAAATGAAGTAAACGCATCCCTTGGCCGTGTGGTGACCGCTCCCACCAACGGAAGTGCCGGCACGGTACCCGCCGTGATGATGTATTATATGGTTATTGAAAATCACAATGCTACTTTTGAAGATTTAAAGCGCTTTATGCTGGTTGCCGGTGAAATTGGCAGCCTGTTTAAAAAAGGAGCCACAATTTCTGCAGCAATGGGCGGGTGCCAGGCCGAAATTGGTGTTTCTTCGGCTATGGCCGCAGCGGGGTTAACAGAACTTCTCGGCGGCTCACCGGAACAGGTGCTCATGGCCGCTGAAATTTCTATGGAACATCATCTTGGACTCACTTGTGATCCTATTGGTGGCTTGGTGCAGGTGCCCTGCATAGAGCGAAACGCCATGGGTGCCATAAAAGCAATAAACGCTGCCGAAATGGCTCTGGAAAGTGATGCCAGTAAAGCAAAAGTACCTCTGGACAAAGTTATAGAAACTATGTGGGAAACCGCAAAAGACATGAATTCTAAGTATAAAGAAACTTCAGAGGGCGGACTGGCGGTAAAAGTGAACATGAGCGACTGTTAAACTTTAAGCAGTTTTCCTGTAAAGATCTGTAAGACTATTTTTCTGTCTTGTTGAAAATTATCAAAACAGTACATTTACATTCAGATTTTTTAACAACTAATTTCCGCAAAATTGGTTCAGCCCAAAAGTTTTTCTGAAAAGCTCAAAAACCTGTTTCGTAATTACGGATTTATGATTGGCTGCTATTTTGCCTTTTTCGCGATATTGGGCATTTTAACCTCTTCATTCCCAAACCTCGATTTAGACCAATACCAACAGACAGAACTTTTTAAAATGCTGGATGAGAGTCCGCTAAGATTTGCCGTTATGGCTTTAATTGTAGCTCCGGTCCTGGAAGAAGGGATTTTTAGGAGTCTGGTAAAACCCTCTAAAAACAACATCCTTTTTTTTCTCACCACAACTCTTATCATAACAGGTACCTTTCTTATTCCGCAAGAAGTTCACTGGCTAATAAGTTTCTTTTTATGCTCCTTTGCGGGAGTACTTATTTTTCTGTTTCTAAAAGCAATAATTCCTCAAAAACCTTTGCACAGGCTTTGTAAAATGCTCACTTCCGCATATCGGCATGTCTGGTTCCTTAGCTCCTTAATTTTTGGCCTCGTCCACATCTATAATTACGTTCCGGCTTTTGAAGTAAACCTGCCACTGTTTCTGCTCATTTTCCCCCGGATTATCGCAGGTTTTTTCTTCGGAAAAATTAAAATTGAAAATAATAGTCTCATCTGGCCAATTGCCATGCATACCATGAACAACAGTATTATCCTTTTCTTATTTATTCCTAAAATGTTTTAAGCATTTAACAAACGATTAAAACAGAAGCTTTTCGTTTTTTGTACCTTATTGCCTGCTGAAAAAATGAGGAAACTCATCTCTTTTCAGCAGGTTTTCAGTTTTGCTGAAAATCAATTATGTATTAGTTCATCAAAAAAATAAACTATGAAAGCTGTACAAGTAAAAGAAAAAGGAGGCGATTTTGTTGTTGTAGATATCGATAAACCCTCTCCAAAAGAAAATGAAATTCTAATTAAAGTTGAAGCCTGCGGAATTTGCCATAGCGACGCTATTGTAAAAGAAGGCATTTTCCCTATAGATTATCCCCGCGTTCCGGGCCATGAAGTAGTGGGAATTGTTGAAGAAGTCGGCGAACGCGTAACTAAATGGAAAAAAGGACAACGGGTTGGTGTTGGATGGCATGGCGGCCATTGTTTTACCTGCCAACCATGTCGCCGCGGAGATTTTATCAACTGTGAGAATGCTAAAATCAGCGGAATCTCCTACGACGGTGGCTACGCTGAGTATATGACTGCCCCCCACGAAGCCGTGGCCAGCATCCCCGACGATTTATCGTCAGCAGATGCTGCGCCCTTATTATGTGCGGGAATTACCGTTTTTAATGCTATAAGAAATGCAGGAGTTTCCGCAGGAGACACTGTGGCCGTGCAGGGAATTGGCGGTCTTGGGCATTTGGCTGTTCAGTACGCTGCCAAGATGGGTATGAGAACTGTTGCCATTTCTACCAGTGACGACAAAAAGGAGCTGGCAAAAGAACTGGGCGCACATCATTTTATTAATGCAAAAGAAAAAGATGCTGCAGAAGAACTTCAAAAATTAGGCGGCGCCGATTTAATCCTGGCTACTGCCCCAAGCAGCAAAGCTATAAGTTCAGTTATTGACGGGATTGGAATTAACGGAAAAATTGTAATGGTTGCCGCCACAGGCGAACCTGTAGAAGTATCCCCAATGCAACTATTAATGGGACGAAAAACAGCAGCCGGTTGGGCCAGCGGTACCGCTATGGATTCTGAAGACACACTCAATTTTAGTGCTCTAAGTGGAACCACTCCTATGATAGAGGAATTTCCATTAGATAAAGTAAATGAAGCTTACGATAAAATGATCAACAACAAAGCTCGTTTTAGGGTTGTTTTAAAACCATAGACTAAAGAAAAATCAGAAGAAGAGCATTCTTCATCTTTAAATTTTTCAGTATTGAAACAGGCTGTGCGAATTTTTTGCACAGCCTTTCTTTATACTACAGGTCGAAAACTGGCATTTTGAGCAATGCCTTTTTGGATATTGTAGGTATAATTTTCTCCTGGCGCTTTCTCATATGATCTGAAATCAAACAGACCTACGAGGTTCTGAAAACCTCACAGGAATCCCGCCTCTCCTGTTTATTTTTAAAAGCGATAATTGACATTTGGGATGCATCTTTCTATTTAATATAGCGAGATAGGAATGCAGTTACTATCCTGCAAGGTCTTTTTTTGACCTTGTAGGTATAGTTTTTTCTTCATACCTTCCTTAAACGATCTGAAATTAAACAGACCTACGAGGTTTTTAAAACCTCGCAGGAATCCTGCCCCTCCTGGTTATTACTACAAAGGAAGATTGTCATTATGGACGTCTCTCTATTTATTAGCAGAGAATCCTCACAGGTTTTGAAAACCTGTGAGGATTGGTGCTGACCCTAAAAAGAATTTAGAAGATTAATTCAGCCAACAATAGGCCGAAAATTGCCATTTCCATGTTATGACCTTTAGACCAAACATCCAGCTATAAATGAAGGTTCAGAAATCAAAAATCTTAATTTTCCCATTTTGGAACTTCATCAATAACCGTTTTTGTTTCGCCTTCCTGCCTTTCCTGAGCTTCAAATTCTGCACAGCCCTCTTTTTTACGGGTATCCATCAAATAAATGATCTTGTACTCCTCTCCTACTTTTATAAGCTGAAAAGAATTTACCCCACAATGCCGCAGTTGTTCGTTTACATAAACTGAATATGGTGTTAATACACTTGCCAGCTCTCCGGAAGCATGAACAGCTATGGAATGAAGCCGCTCTTCAAAGTTTGTAGTTCTAGGTATGGAAGCAATAGATTTTAAAAATTCGGAATATGCAGAAGCGTTTACTGTAGTATTACCTGCAGTGTCTATCGCAACAGATCTCATCACAATATCCGGATGGGCAAATTTCCGTAGTGCCACAGTATCCTGCTCATGAAGTTTTTCAAAGAAATCCTTAACTAATTTCACAGCAGCGTCTTTGTTTTGTGCCTCTAAATCTTCTTCAGATTGCAATTCCGAAGAAATAGTATCCTCCTGGGCCCGGGTAAAATTTATTCCGAAGAAAATTAGAAAAAGGATTGTAACTAAGCTTTTCATACAAATTTAATTTAAGTTCCAACCAATTTTTACTGTAAGAACGCTTCATTGACGTCCTACTTTCACATAAATCGCTTGGAAGGTGGTCAACTAATTTACTACTTTTACTTGAACTAAAAATGAGATTAATGTCAGTTGCAAAAAAGGAATATAAGAGGATCACTGTGAAGTCTTTGGTAGACATGAAATCGAATGGTGAAAAGATAGCCATGTTAACCGCTTACGATTACAGCATGGCAAAAATTGTAGATGGAGCTGGTGTGGACGTTATTCTTGTTGGCGACTCGGCCAGCAATGTAATGGCCGGTTATGAAACGACCTTGCCTATTACGCTGGACCAAATGATTTATCACGCATCTGGCGTTGTAAGGGCAATTAACAGGTCTTTGGTAGTTGTAGATTTACCCTTCGGAAGTTACCAAAGTGACCCTAAAGAGGCGCTTCGGTCGGCTATTAGGATTATGAAGGAAAGCGGTGCTCATGCTGTAAAGCTGGAAGGTGGGAAGGAAGTAAAAGATTCGATTAAAAGGATTCTTCACGCCGGAATTCCCGTTATGGGGCATTTGGGTCTTACCCCGCAGTCTATTTACAAATTCGGAACTTATACCGTGAGGGCAAAAGAGGAACAGGAAGCTGAAAAGCTAAAGTCTGATGCTTTGCTACTCGAAAAAATAGGATGTTTTGCTGTTGTTTTGGAAAAAGTACCTGCAAAATTAGCCAAAGAAGTTGCAGAAAGCCTTACCATCCCGGTGATAGGAATTGGTGCCGGAAATGGTGTGGACGGACAGGTTTTAGTAGTTCACGATATGCTGGGAATGACGCACGAATTTAATCCGCGGTTTTTAAGGCGCTACGCAGACCTTCATGCTGAAATGACCAGTGCTTTTGAAAATTATACTAAGGATGTGAAGAGTAAAAATTTCCCTTCAGATGAAGAACAGTATTAGTTCGGAGTTTGGAGTTATAAGCACCCGCATTATTTTTTAAGAAATTATCCAGTATTGAATTCAGAAAAAACAATCTCTACAAAAAACAATCTTCAGGTGTTATATGAAGATAATCATATAATTGTGGTGAATAAGCGGCCGGGAGATATTGTGCAGGGGGATAAAACAGGGGACAAACCGCTTAGTGAAGTCGTAAAATCATATCTGAAGGAAAAATATAACAAACCCGGAAAGGTGTACCTGGGCGTAGTTCACCGGCTTGACCGCCCCACCAGCGGAATTGTGCTTTTTTCTAAAACTTCAAAGGCATTACCGCGGTTAAACAAACTTTTTCAGCAAAAAGACGCCAGTAAAACCTATTGGGCGGTGGTAAAAAATCCGCCTCCAAAAGATAGGGACACGCTGGTTCATTATATGAAGCGCAACCCGAAACAAAACAAATCCTACGCTCATATTAAAGAAGTTCCTGATAGTAAAAAGGCTATTCTGGATTATAAAGTTTTAAAGGAACTGGATAATTATTACCTGCTGGAAATCGATTTGCACACCGGACGCCATCACCAAATAAGGAGTCAGTTATCTTCTATTGGCAGCTCTGTAAAAGGAGATTTAAAGTATGGTTTTGACCGCAGTAATAAAGATGCGAGTATTCATCTTCATGCAAGGGAATTAAAATTTATTCATCCAGTAAAAAAAGAAGAGGTGCATATCGTTGCGCCCACACCTTCAGATGCAATCTGGGACGCCTGTAACGTTTAAGCCTCTCTTTTAATACTTCTAAAAATTTCTGCAAAGACCGCAAAAACAATGAGGATACCCCCAATAATTGTGTTTACAGCGGGATATTCGCCTAAAAACAACAGTCCCAGCAAAATTCCATAAACCGGCTGCGCACTACTAATGATACTTGCCGCAGTTACCGAAAAATTCCTAAAACTTATGAGCAATAGGGTATGCCCAAAACACGTGGTAACGATTGCCAGAACAAGGATTGGCGGCAACTGTGAAGGCACTGCAGAAAGATCGAATAAGAACAGTACAGGAGACAACATTATTGTTATTATGATCATTTGATACATCATCAAAACCGATCCGTTGTATTTTTCTACTTCCTGTTTCATAAGAAGGTTCCTGAGCGAATAAAAAAACGCAGAAGTCACCCCAAACGCCACCGCCAAAGTCTGATCATTTTCAAAACTAAATTCCGGCACCAGAAAATAAATCCCGAAAAGGACCAGAACTGCCAGTCCCAGGTGCATTTTGCTGAATCTGGTCTTTAGCAGCAAAGGTTCCAGAAAAGTAGTAATAACGGGATAAGTATAAATAGACAACATTCCAATCGCTACGCTGGAGAGGCTGAGGGAATAGAAATAGGTAACCCAGTGTATTCCCATTAAACATCCACCAACAACTACTTTAAAAAGATCCTTTTTGTTGGCGATATTTATTTTGAACTTCCTGAACCTGCAGAACAGGTACAACACAATGCCTGCCAGAATAGCCCGGAAGGTAATGGTAACAAAAGGATCTAGTGTAATGTACCTGCCCAAAGTCCCTGAAGTGCTTATAAGCACGACTGCGAAATTAAGCTCAAGGATATGCTTTAAATGGCTCTTGTTAACAGTCAAATTATCAGATTACCTTATTACTTGCTGCGCTTTTTCATTAATTATCTCCCCCACCGGTTTATTCTCGATCTTACTCTCCAGCCACGAAATTATATCCAGGTACAAAAATGCCCTGCGCTCATAAGGATGGTCTTCATATTTCTTTAAAATTGCATGTAGCTTCCGGAATTCATTTTTAATTTCCAGGGGTGAAACGTCTGGCAAATGTCTCAAAAATTTAATCATTTCCAACTGCACTTCGTGCAAATCGTTCATCCTTATAAGGAATTTGTAGGTAGATTTAATGAGCCTTTCCAGGTGATAATCCAGGCCGGCTTCATAATGTGCAACAAGGTTGAGAATACGTGCAAAACACATAAGGTCTTCCCGCATTTCCAGGTCTTTGTTATTAATGATCTTCTTGAGATATTCTATAGACTTTTTATTTTCCCCGTTCCCAAAGTAGAGACACGCAATCTTATAGTAAAATACCATAATATGATGCTCGTCTATCCTGCTTCGGTATTTTTTAATTTTCTTCTGAATTTTTTCTACCAGCCCATCGCCATTTGCAAATTCGCCTTTCATAAACCGAAGATTTAGCTTATTCGAATAAAGATAAAGAAAGGAAAGTGCAGCAATGTTATCATCATCGGGTACTCTTGGATCTTTAAGACTGGTTTGCAAGTCCTTCAGGACCTTTTCAAATAATGTCGCATGATTAAGGTAAAAAAGCGCTTCCAGTAAATAATGGTTTCCTTTTAAATAAGAAACAGGATGAACGGCTATTAAATGTTTATTATCATTAAAAAGTTCTATCCATTTTGAAGCGTACCTAAAGCACCCCAAAAAATCCTGTGTTATAAAACTATACCATAGATAAGCTTTGTAAAGCCACAACTTTTCCCTGAATCCCAAATCACTGAACCTATATTCCGGAAGTCCCCGCTGAAAATCTTCTCTTACCTGGATGGCCTCTGCCTCGGTACGGGCATATCCCATCTTTAAGAATATCGCATAAAGATGTAACGACAAATTGGAAAGTTTGCTCGCCACAATACTCAGGTTGGTAAGTTCCTCGGTTTGGTTGATAAGCGTTTCTGCACGGTTATGGATACTCCTGGTAATATATTGCGATTCGATAATTTTCTCCCAGTCCAGAATTTCATACGCGATATTTTTCTCCTCATAATACAAAGCCGAAGATTTTACTTTATCCAAAAGCTTCAGACTTTGTTTATAGAGACCTTTTCTGTAAAGAATAATTGCAAAATCCAGCTGTTCCCTTATTTGAACCGGCATACTTTGGTGAGATGGATTCAGTCTTAAACTAATAAGTATCTGCCGGTACAAATGTGCTTTTACGTTCGATAATTGCCGTTTACTGATCTTCGTATTTTTCAGAATAACATCTTCATCATACTTTTTCAGCTTTGCCATTACCTTAAATAAATTCAGAAATTTACTGTCTGTATTTACCCCAATCCTACCAACATAGAGCGAAAATTGCCGTTTTTCTGATGGGGATAAAGATTTAATAAGAGAAAAAAGATTATCAGATAAATCGTTGGTCATTGTAACAAAAAGCTTTTTAACTAACTGGTTATCAGTATGATTACAAGTTAATACATCATTTCATTATCGTAACGGGCACTTATTGAAGGCCTTAAAGGGCAGATGTATATAATACTTTAGTTAAAGATAAAGCAAAAAATATCTCTTATGAGTACTGAAAAGGTAGAAATTTTTGACACAACGTTACGGGATGGAGAACAAGTACCAGGCTGCAAATTAAACACAGTCCAGAAATTAAAAATTGCTGCACGACTCGATGATCTGGGAGTAGATGTGATTGAAGCAGGTTTTCCTGTATCCAGCCCCGGTGATTTCCAATCGGTTTCTGAAATATCGAAGCTGGTTAAAAATGCTGCGGTATGCGGTTTAACACGTGCAGTGAGAAAAGATATTGAAGTTGCTGCAGAAGCGCTCAAGTATGCAAAGAAGCCAAGGATACACACCGGAATAGGAACTTCCGATTCCCATATCAAATACAAATTCAATTCCACGCCAGAGAAAATTATCGAAAGGGCCAAAGACGCTGTGGCCTACGCTAAAACTTTTGTGGAAGATGTAGAATTTTATGCTGAAGATGCAGGCCGTACAAATAATGAATTCCTGGCAAAAGTATGCACAGCAGCAGTGAAAGCCGGTGCTACGGTTTTAAATATCCCCGATACTACAGGCTATTGTCTTCCTGAAGAATATGGCAAAAAGATCAAATATTTAAAGGAAAATGTGAAAGGAATAGAGAATGTTCGTATTTCCTGTCATTGCCATAATGATCTTGGCCTTTCAACTGCTAATGCCCTTGCAGGTATTACCAATGGAGCGAGACAAATAGAATGTACTATTAATGGGATTGGCGAACGTGCAGGAAACACTGCTTTAGAAGAAATTGTTATGATTTTAAGGCAGCATCCTACGCTGAATTTCCACACCAATATTAATCCTAAATTCCTTTTTGACACCAGCGTAATGGTATCCAGGGAAATGGGAATGTTTGTACAGCCAAATAAAGCAATTGTTGGTGCTAATGCCTTTGCTCACAGCTCAGGAATTCACCAGGACGGAGTTATAAAGAACAGGGAAACCTATGAAATTATGGATCCGGCAGATGTTGGTGTAACCGAATCTGCAATTGTACTAACTGCAAGAAGCGGAAGAGCAGCTTTGGCCTACCGCGCCAAGAAAATGGGCTACGAATTAACCAAACTTCAGTTAGATTGCGTTTATAATGAATTTTTAAACTACGCCGATTGTAGAAAAGAAGTCGTCGATACCGACATCCACGAAATCGTGGCGATGTCTAGAAAACACATGGCTATTGCATAATGAAGAAAACACTTTTTGATAAAATCTGGGATTCTCATATTGTAGAATCCATCCCTAACGGACCGGATATTTTATATATCGATAAACACCTTATTCACGAGGTAACAAGTCCGCAGGCTTTTAATGAATTAAAGGAAAGGGACGTTCCACTTTTTCGTCCCGAACAAACAGTTGCCACGGCAGATCATAATACGCCTACAGAAAATCAACACCTTCCTGTTAAGGACCTTTTGTCCAGAAAACAACTGAAGGAATTGACACAGAACTGTGAGGAAAATAATATTACCCTTTATGGCTTAGGTCATCCTTATAACGGGATTGTACACGTGATGGCTCCCGAACTTGGGATTACCCAACCGGGAATGACAATTGTATGCGGAGACAGCCACACCTCCACCCACGGTGCTTTTGGAACTATTGCTTTTGGCATCGGGACCAGCCAGGTGGCACAGGTTTTTGCGAGCCAGTGCCTTTTGGTAGAAAAACCAAAAAAGCTAAGGGTTAACGTAAATGGCAAACTGAAAAAAGGAGTTCTTCCAAAGGACGTTATTTTATATATCATCAGTAAACTCGGAACAAATTCCGGTACCGGATATTTCTGCGAGTATGCAGGAGATGTGTTTGAGAGCATGTCTATGGAAGGCCGCATGACGGTTTGTAATATGAGTATCGAAATGGGGGCGCGTGGCGGATTAATTGCTCCCGATCAAACTACTTTCGATTATGTTGAAGGAAAAGAATTTGCTCCAAAAGGAGAAGAATTCGAAAACCTGAAGGCTTACTGGAAAACCTTAAAAACAGACGAAGGAGCTGAATTTGACCAGGAATATTCTTTTGATGCTGAAGATATCGAACCTATGATCACTTATGGCACCAATCCCGGAATGGGTATAAAGCTTAATGAGGCTATTCCCGTAGAAGGTACAAAAAGTGATGCCAAAGCATTATCTTATATGGGCTTTCAGCCAGGAGAATCCCTTTTGGAAAAACCAATCAATTATATTTTTATTGGAAGTTGTACTAATTCCAGGATTGAAGATTTCAGAACCGCAGCAGCTTATATTAAAGGCAAAAAGAAAGCTGATAATGTAAATGCGCTGATTGTTCCAGGATCAAGACAAGTTGCCGCTCAAATTCAGGAAGAAGGCCTTCACACCATTTTTGAAGAAGCCGGATTTACACTAAGACAGCCCGGATGTTCTGCTTGTCTCGCCATGAACGACGATAAAATACCGGCCGGGGAATATTGTGTTTCCACAAGTAACCGGAACTTTGAAGGACGACAGGGCCAGGGTTCAAGAACAATTCTTGCCAGCCCGTTAACCGCCGCTGCAACCGCAATTGCAGGAAAATTAACAGACTATACAAAAATGCTTAACTAATGGAAAAATTTACCACACTTACAGATACCGCTGTTCCATTAGATATAGAAAATGTGGATACAGATCAGATTATTCCTGCCAGGTTCCTAAAAGCTACCGATAAGGCAGGTTTTGGAGAAAACCTCTTCCGGGACTGGAGATTTGACAAGAATGATGAACCTAATCCCGATTTTCCTTTAAACAATCCAAATTTTTCAGGCTCAATTCTGGTTGCCGGGAATAATTTTGGATGTGGATCCAGCCGGGAACATGCCGCCTGGGCAATTAAAGCCTATGGTTTTAAAGTAGTTGTTTCCAGCTATTTCGCAGATATTTTTAAGGGGAATTCCTTGAATAACGGATTATTGCCGGTGCAGGTAAACCAGGAGTTTCTTGATGAAATTTTTCTGGCTCTCCAGAAGAATTCCGAAGAAAAGATCACGGTAGATCTGGAAAACCAGGAAATAAGTATAGAAAGCACTGGAGCATCTCAGCATTTCGATATCGATCCTTATAAGAAGACCTGTATGATCAATGGTTTTGACGATATAGATTTTTTAGTAAGTAAATGGGAAGCAATAAAGAAATACGAAGAAAATAATAAAACCACCCCTACCCCGGTAGGCGTTTAATAAAGAAGAAAGCATGGCTTACATCAACCTGGACTTGTTTCAGGTTCAGTTTATGTAACGTTGGAAAAGTTTGGAATGGTGGAAGCCGAGAAATTTCTTTTTAAAAAAGTCAGAATGAAATTAAATATAGCAGTATTACCCGGAGACGGAATAGGACCTGAAATTACACAGCAATCAGTAAAAGTGTTAAAAGCGGTAGCAGATCGATTTGATCACGAATTTCAATTTGATGACGCCTTGGTAGGAGCAGCAGCAATAGATTTGCTGGAAAATCCATTACCTGAAGCTACCCTGGATTTATGCCATAAATCTGATGCTGTGTTATTCGGGGCCATTGGTCACCCCAAATACGACAATAACCCCGATGCAAAGGTACGCCCGGAGCAGGGACTACTTAAACTTAGAAAAGAACTCGGCCTTTTTGCAAATATCAGACCTGTAAGAACATATGAAAAACTTCTGGATCAATCTCCGCTAAAACGGGAACGCATTGCAGGAGCCGACATGGTTATTTATCGCGAATTGACCGGCGGAATTTATTTTGGCGAAAAAAGTACGGCCCAAGACGGAAAAAGTGCACAGGATCTTTGCTTCTATTCTGAAGAAGAAATAGACCGTATAGCTCATCTTGCCTTTAAAGCTGCGCAGCAAAGGCGCAACAAACTGACTTTGGTGGACAAAGCCAATGTTCTGGAAACCTCAAGATTGTGGCGCAAAACGGTTAAAACCATTGCCAAAGAATATCCCGATGTGGAACTGGATTTCCTGTTTGTAGATAATGCAGCCATGCAAATGATCCTTAATCCTACTCAATTTGATGTAATTCTTACAGAAAATATGTTTGGTGATATTTTATCTGATGAAGCCAGTGTAATTGGAGGAAGTATAGGACTTTTAGCTTCGGCCTCGGTAGGTAATAAAAATGCAATGTTTGAACCTATTCACGGTTCTTATCCGCAGGCTACCGGCAAAGGAATTGCCAATCCTGTAGCCTCGATACTTTCTGCTGCAATGCTGCTGGATCACTTTGATTTAACTGAAGAAGCCAATGCAGTGCGAAAAGCTGTGGAAGTAAGTATTCAGCTAAACGTATGTACACAGGATATCAACAAGGATAACCACTATACTACAGAGAAAGTAGGAGATTTCCTTGAAGGTCTTATTGCTGAAATCGATAATATCAACATCAATGACGAAAATATGAACCTGGGACAAATGACTATTATCTAAAGAAAAATTAAGTATATTTTTGGCCTCTCGCTTTGTGTGGTTTTAGCGGGAGGCCTTGTTTTTTATATCACTTTAAGTTTTTTAAAAGATTATGGGTATTTGAAATTCCTGAAAGCTACAGTCACTAATCACAAAAAATTAGCTGAGACCCGTCAGGTTTTAAAAACCTGACGGGTCTTTCTGTTGGAGTTAACAGAAGTGATCTTCGGTCTACAACTTTACATCCCTCTTCTTTTTCGCAATTTCATCAAGAGCCAGATTGTCTTTACTTCCTAAATGGGAATGTTTCTTTCCGGCTGCAGGCCGATAATTGCCATTTTGGACCTGTCCCCCAATTTCCTTATAAGCTTCTCTAAAAGACTGCCCCTGCATCACCAGGTCGTTTATACTGTCTACCGTAAAGAGGTATTTGTATTTTTCATCATTTAAATCCACATCTTTTACCTTAATTAATGCTATAGAATGAATAAAAACATCCAGAATTTCCTTAATGTTCTCCACAGCGTAAATACTGTTCTCTTTTATAAGCTGAAAATCCCTGTGATAACCGCTGGGAAGGTTATTTGTAATTAAAATCATCTCATTGGCAATACTCTGAAGCTTGTTGCACTTGCCCCTGATTAATTCAAATACGTCCGGGTTCTTTTTATGAGGCATAATGCTGGAACCCGTGGTAAGCTCGTCGGGAAAGGTAATAAAATAAAAGTTCTGACTCATATAAAGGCAAATATCCATTGCAAACCGGGACAAAGTATTTGCTACAGAAGCGATATTTGAAGTTACCGTACGTTCACATTTTCCCCTGCTCATTTGTGCGGCAACAACGTTGTATTTTAATGTTGAAAATCCTAACTCCTTCGTGGTAAATTCTCTGTCTATAGGAAATGAAGAACCATACCCTGCTGCAGATCCCAACGGATTCTGATCCACAATTTTTAAACCGGCTTCCAGTAAGTAAAGGTCGTCAATCAATAATTCCGCATAAGCCGAAAACCACAATCCGAAGGAAGACGGCATCGCCACCTGAAGGTGTGTGTAGCCCGGAAGTAGTTTTTCCTCGTGCTTCTTAGCCAAATCCAGCAAAACATCGATTAACTCCCCGGTTTTTCCTGAAATCTGCTGAAGGTTTTCTTTAAAATAGAGCTGCATAGCCACCAAAACCTGGTCGTTCCTGGAACGTGCCGTATGAATTTTTTTTCCGGTGTCGCCAAGAACTTCTGTAAGATCAAATTCTATTTTAGAATGAACATCTTCAAATTCTTCTGCTATATGAAAATTGCCATTTTTAAGCTGTCGCTGTAATTTCTCCAGTTCCTTCTCAATAGCCGTAACTTCTTCATCATCTAAAATCCCCACTTTCCCAAGCATTTTGGCATGCGCTTTTGAAGCTTTAATATCATATTCGGCAAGGAACATATCCAGTTCCCGATCGTTTCCCACGGTGAATTTTTCTATTTTTTTATCTATCGATATTCCTTTGTCCCAGAGTTTCATATATGATGTTTTGGTTTATCTGAGACCTCAAAGGTCTTGAAGACCTGTGAGGTCTGCATTTATTCTTTTTTACCACAAATGCACGAATATTTTCAAAACTTATTTGTTTAAATATTCAGGAGTCGTCAATATTTACAATTAATTATTCGTGTATTAGTGGTTATTTCTCCTGTTCGGGCCCAGATTTAATACTACTTTAGCGCCTTGTCCAGGAGCTTTATATACTTTTCAATTCCTTCTTCCACTTCTTTTACGTAAATAAACTCATCTGCGGAATGTGATCTTGTGGAATCTCCGGGACCTAATTTTAATGAAGGGCATTTCAGCATCGCCTGATCTGAAAGTGTGGGAGAACCGTAGGTTTCCATTCCTAAACTCACACCAGCTTTCACCAAATCATGTTCCTGCGGAATAGAGGATGAATTTAACCGAAGCGAACGAGGTATAATTTCGTCTACCGGGGCTTCTTTTTTCAAAATCTCGGCAACTTCAGCATTGCTGTAGCAATCGTTAACACGTACATCTATAACCAAATCTACCTTTCCAGGTACCACGTTGTGCTGACTTCCGGCCTTGATCTGGGTCACCGTTAATTTAACTTCGCCCAGGGCTTCAGAAACTTCCTTAAACCTGAAGTTTTCAA
Source organism: Autumnicola edwardsiae (assembly GCF_031846505.1). NCBI lineage: Bacteria > Pseudomonadati > Bacteroidota > Flavobacteriia > Flavobacteriales > Flavobacteriaceae > Autumnicola > Autumnicola edwardsiae. The sequence goes on along the minus strand of NZ_JAVRHP010000018.1, from coordinate 5,696 downwards.
ACCACTGTAGAACCTTTGCCATTTTATAAATCGCATTATTGTCGTTGGGGTGCGCGGCATGAGAAGGTGTTCCTTTTACAACAGCATCAAAAACCACCAGACCTTTTTCTGCTATCGCCAGTTGCATTAAAGTAGGCTCTCCCACAATAGCAACATCGATATTTGGCATTTTAGGCAGCAGGCTTGAAATTCCATTTTTACCATTCGTTTCTTCTTCCGCAGAGCCTGCAAACACAATGTTATACTCTAAATCTTCAGCTTCATAAAACCATGTAAAGGTCGCCAAAAGCGAAACAAGGCAGCCTCCCGCATCGTTACTCCCCAGTCCGAACAATTTTCCGCCTTCAATTTCAGCTTTAAAAGGATCCCTGGTGTAGCCAGAATTGGGTTTAACAGTATCGTGATGAGAATTGAGCAGTAAAGTAGGCTTCGACTCATCAAAATTTTTATTAACCGCCCAAACATTGTTCAGATGTTTCTTAAAAGTAATATTATGACTTGTGCACCAGTCTTCCAATAGTTTGGCCGTACCATCTTCCTCTTCTGAAAAAGATTGGGTTTCAATTAGATTTTTCAGCAAATCAAGCGCCTGACTCTGAAGTTCTGGTAAACTCATTATTTTACTATTTTTGTATGTATTAAATTCTTTTTTAAGAGGTTGGAATCGCCTAATCTTATTTTGGTGACGCCGTGTTGCAGCGCCTGAAAGCAATTATGAAGTTTTGGCAGCATTCCTTCACTAATAATCCCCCTGTTCATCAATTGCTTATAAAGCTGCTCATCAATTTCCTCTATTATGGACTCGTCATTTTCAACATCGGTAAGCACTCCTTTTTTTTCAAAGCAAAAATCAAGTTCTGTATCATAAATGGCAGACATAGCCTTGGCCACTTCTGCAGCTACAGAATCTCCATTGGTGTTATAAAGTTGCCCGTCCCCACTGTACGAAATCGCGGAGAAAACCGGAATGATATTTTGTTCCAGAAGTGAAGAAATAAAGGAGCTGTTAACTTCAACAATATCACCCACAAAACCGAAATCCACTTCCTTAACTTCCCGCTTCTTTGAAATTATACTTGCGCCATCTGCACCACATAGGCCAATAGCGTTTGTACCACGCGCCTGGAGTTTAGCTACAATATTTTTGTTTATGAGTCCGCCGTAAACCATGGTAATCACTTTAATGGAGTTAGCATCCGTGATCCTTCTGCCATCTACCATTTTAGTTTCGTATCCAAGCTTTTCAGCTGTTTTGGTGGCCATACTTCCGCCGCCATGTATAAGAATTTTGGGAGTTTCCAAAGCAGAGAAATCTTTGAGGAATTCCCTGAGCTTATTCTCATCTTCAATTAACTTCCCTCCTATTTTTACAACCTTTAGTACCTGCTTTCCCATATTATAATTTTGGACCTAATCCTTTATTAACTGATTCAGATGTTCTATAAATTCTTCTGAATAGAAATTTTATTTCTTATCCAATAATCTTCGTAATACGGCCTGTGCCGCAAACGTCCTGTTACCTGCCTGATGAATTACTACTGAATTTTCACTATCCAAAACCTCATCTGCAATAACCATATTTCTCCTTACCGGAAGGCAATGCATCACTTTTGCATTGCTGGTATTTTTGAGTTTATCGCCTGTTAACGTCCAGGAAGTATCCGTTTTTAACACTTTCCCATATTGCTCATAACTACTCCAGTTTTTCACATATACAAAATCAGCGTCTTTTAAAGCTTCTTCCTGATTGTGAATAACTTCAACGTTTTTGGTGATTTCCGGATTTAAATCGTAACCTTCCGGATTGGTGATCACAAAATCCACATCTAATTTCTGCATCACTTCAGCAAAAGAATTAGGTACAGATTGCGGCAGCGCTTTTGGGTGCGGCGCCCACGTAAGCACCACTTTTGGCTTCTTATCAGATTTTAATTCTGAAATCGTAATTGCATCTGTAAGTGCCTGTAATGGATGTCCCGTTGCACTTTCAAGGTTAATTACAGGAACAGAAGCATATTTCTGAAAACTCTTCAGCACCACTTCTGCTTCGTCTTTTTCTTTATCTTTTAAATCGGGAAAAGCCCGCACGGCAATAATGTCACAATATTGTGACAGCACTGCGGCAGCTTCTTTAATATGTTCTGCTTTATTGGAATCCATTACCGCTCCATCTTCAAATTCCAATGCCCAACCATCCTTATCGGCATTCATTACCATCACTTCCATCCCCAGTAATTTTGCCGCCTTTTCAGTGCTTAAACGCGTACGCAGACTTGGATTGAAAAACAGCATTCCCAAAGTTTTTCCTTTTCCGGCCTCTGCTGACGTGTTCTTCTTTTTTAACTGAAGCGCCTCTCTAATTAGTTCCTGCAAATCTTCTATGTCTGATAATGTAATGTAATTGTTCATTTAGTTGAATTTACTTTTAATCTCTCCTGCAAGGTCTTGCAGACCTTGTAGGTTTCTTTTTACTCTATTTTTTACAAGACCTCATGGGTTTTGAAACCCGTTATTCTCAATACTTTTCTAAACATTGTTACTCTACAGCCAGACCTACAAGGTTTTGAAAACCTTGCAGGAAGTTAGTTAATAACAGTATCTGTGAGGTCTAATAATGAGCTGTTGAAACTCTTTTATTAAACCTACAAGGTTTTAAAAACCTTGCAGGTTCAGCTTAACGCCATATTTAAGGCTTCAAAGAAGACGTCAAACTGTTCCTGTTTAATATTTAGCGGAGGCAGAATCCTGAGTAGCTTTTTATTTGAAGCCGCGCCTGTAAAAACATGATGTTCAAATAACAGCTTTTTCCTGAGGGAAGCGATTTCAAAATCGAATTCCAGCCCTATCATTAATCCTCTTCCTTTAACTTTTTTGATCTGCGGAATTTGAGCCGCATGTTCTTTTACATAATCAAAAAGAGCTTTGGCATTTCCGATGAGTTCTTCTTTTTCAATAATTTCCAGGACAGCTATTCCTGCAGCACAGGCAAGGTGATTCCCTCCAAAGGTAGTTCCCAGCATTCCCGGTTTCGCCTGAATCTTACTGTCAATTAGAATACCGCCGATTGGAAAACCATTCCCCATTCCTTTGGCCATAGAAATAATATCGGGTCTTATTCCGTGCTTTTGAAAAGCAAAAAAATCTCCCGTCCTGCCATAACCCGCCTGGACCTCATCTGCAATTAAAATTGCTCCATGTTTTTCACAAAGTTCAGAAGCCTTTTTATAAAATTCGGTACTGGCTTCATCCAGCCCGCCAACTCCCTGGATAACTTCAAAAATTACGGCGGCAACATCTCCTTTTTTCAGTTCATTTTCCAGTGCTTCAGTATCATCAAAAGCTAACTTTACAGCATGATGTCCTTTGTTAAAAGGTGCTTTAATACCTTCATTATCTGTAACTGCCACCACCCCGGAAGTTCTTCCGTGGAAAGCTTTTTCAAAATAGATTACCTTATCCTTTCCTGTCTGGAAAGAAGCGAGTTTTAGTGCATTTTCATTGGCTTCAGCTCCAGAATTACACAAAAACAAGCTGTAATCTTTAACTCCGGAAACCGTTTCCAGCTTTTCCGCAAGCTCCTTTTGTAGCGGATTTTTAATGGAATTGGAATAAAACCCCAGCTTATTAACCTGATCTGTAATGGCCTTAACGTACAACGGATGGGAATGACCTACAGAAATCACGGCGTGACCGCCATACAAATCCAGGTATTCTATATTATTTTCATCAAAAACATAAGCGCCTTCGCCTTTTACAGGAGTAATATCGTAAAGCGGATATACATCGAATAATTCCATAATTACTGTTCTGAAATTGAATTAATTTTTCTAAAAGATGCCTGGATACCTTGTATAAGTGAAGAACTGAGCCCATTATGTTCCATTTCGTTAAGACCTTCAATAGTACAACCTCTGGGTGTTGTAACCTTATCTATTTCCTCTTCGGGATGCTTACCCGATTCTATTAACAAACTGGCAGCTCCCAGGCAGGTTTGCATAGACAGCTCCTGAGCTTCTTTTGCATCAAAACCTAACTGTACCGCTCCCTGTGTGGTTGCGCGGATTAAGCGCATCCAGAAGGCTACTCCACTGGCGCAAATTACTGTTGCGGCCTGCATTTTATTTTCAGGAATAATAATACTGCTGCCAAGTCGGTTAAAAATAGCTTCAGCAATAGCAATGCGCTTTTCCCCTTTTTTGTTACTGCAAAGACAGGTCATGGATTTTCCAACCGCAATTGCCGTATTTGGCATGGAACGAATTATGAATTGATCTTCTCCAACAATGGCCTCTATTCGCGGAATTTTGAATCCGGTAACTGTAGAAATAAGAACGTGCTTATCTGTAAGTACATCTTTAATTTCTTCCAGGATACCTTCCAGCTGAGTGGGCTGAACTGCAAAAATCAGGATATCGGAATTTTTTACCGCCTCCAGGTTATCTGAAGTAACACTTACTTTAGAATATTCCTCATAATCTTTAATATCATCCACTTTCCTTTTACTCAGATAAAGCGTGGTAAAAGCATTATTTACAATAAGGCCTTTAGCAATTGAAAGTCCGAGGTTCCCGGCTCCTAAAATGGCAATTTTCATCCTTGGTTATTTTAGATTTTAAATACTGAATGTTGAATTTAATTAGTAAAGCCCTGGAAACATTAATGTCATGGTCTTTTCCTTTATCTCTTTACCTTTTTCCTGTTATTGCGAGTGAAGTGTCAGCGGAGCGAAACTATCTTATATATACGACTGTCTTCTTTTAAATATTTTTCCTCCTTCTCTCCTTAACTCTTTTCCTTCTTACCCTTTTTGTATTAAAAATAAGTCGCTTTTAAATGCAATCCTGCAGTCTCTTCCAATCCAAACATCAGATTCATATTCTGTACCGCCTGTCCTGAAGCCCCTTTCAGCAAATTATCGATCATGCTTGTGATTAAAAGTTTATCATCAAATTTCTGCAATCTCACTAATCCTTTGTTCGTATTTACCACCTGCTTTAAATGAAGCGGCTCGTCTACCACAAAAGTGAAAGCTGCATCTTTATATGCCTTCTGAAAAATGTTTTTTGCCTCCTCAATACTTCCGGAGAATTTTGTGTAGGCAGTAGAATGGATTCCGCGGGAAAAATTTCCTCTATTCGGAATAAAATTAATTTCAGCATCGTGCTTCGGCTGAAAATTCTTTACACTCTGCGTAAGCTCATTCAAATGCTGATGTTCAAAAGATTTATAAGCAGAAAAGTTATTGTCCCGCCAGGTAAAGTGCGTGGTTTCAGATAAAGAAGTGCCCGCACCCGTCGCTCCGGTAACAGCATTTATATGTATGTCTTCCTTTAACAAATTTTCCTTAGCCAGAGGCAGAATTGCAATACTTATTGCTGTGGCAAAACATCCTGGATTTGCGACGAAATTTGCCATTTTAATCGCCTCTCTGTTAAATTCAGGTAAACCATAAACAAAGGAATGATCGTCCCTTGACATCCGGTAATCGGTACTTAAATCTACAATTTTAGTCTCTTCTGAAAAATGGTTTTCAGAAAGGAATTTCACTGAATTCCCATGTCCCAGACAAAGGAAAACTACGTCAACATCTTTATTAATCTCTCCGCTAAACTGCAAGTCTGTTTCTCCTAATAAATCCTGATGCACGTTTGCAACGGGTTTTCCCGGTTGTGATGTACTGTAGACAAAATTTATGT